>JANMCB010000047.1:0-2125 GCA_031360805.1 Rhodoferax sp. | reverse complement strand
ACCAAACGCTCGACGTCGATGGGCGTAAAGCGGGCAACTTTCTCAAAGTCAAAGCCGGCAAAGGCCTCCCGGAAGCGCTCCCGCTTGCGCAGCACGGTGATCCAGCTCAGGCCGGACTGAAACCCTTCGAGCGTAATTTTCTCGAACAGCCGGCGCTCGTTGGCAACGGGCTGACCCCACTCGGTGTCGTGGTAGTGAACGTAGTCGGCAAACGCGTCGCCCTGGTTGCACCAGGAGCAGCGAGGATGTCGGTCGGCGTGATGGATCAGGGTCAATGGCATAAAAACAGGTGTTGAACGAGTTTTGAGGGCTGGCAGGACAAGCTAAATAAATAGCAAACTATCTATAATTTACAAGGACTACATGCCTATTTTTTTCGGAAACTGGTTTTTTGGTTGTATTTCCGCGCAGTTTAGCTACAATTGTGGTAATACCGAGGAGTTGAAAACCCATGCCTACCAACCCAAGCACATCGATTCGCGTCAGCCAGGCACTCTATGACCAGGCCAAAGTTGATGCCGTAGTGGATCATCGCACCATTGCCGGCCAGATTGAATACTGGGCGCGCATTGGCCGCGCCGCGCTCGACAATCCGGATTTGCCGGTGACCTTCGTCGCGGCATCGCTGGCTGCATTGGCTGAACCGCGCAGCCAGGCGGCGCGCCTGACTGCAAAAGGCCTGCAGGTATGACGCGGCCGGTCGTGCTGACCCGCGGGTTCGCCCGGCACTTCAAGCGCCTGCAAAATGACGCAAGCGCCGACGTGCTTGACGCCATCAAGACAATTGGCAAAGACCCGCTGGCGGCTGATGTGAACTTTGTCGATCTGGCGACTTTACGGGTACACCGGTTCAATTGCGCAGGCCAGCCGTTTTTGTTGGGCTACACGGTGACCGACGAAATCCGGCTGATTCACCTTGAGGTGGCGGGGGTGCAGCGAGTGCCGGTTGCAACTTGACCCGTATTGCAATCATGCTGCGCCTGACCTTATCGGAAGCGTTATGCTTCGGCTGACCCAGGCCCCCAATTTGGCCATCGCAACGCTGTGGGCTGATGCGTTGGGCGTGGAGGGTATTGTGGCCAGCGTGCAGCGCCAGTACCTGGGCGGCATGATGGGCGAGTTGCCGCCAGACCAATGTTTGCCCGAAGTCTGGATCACCCACAACGAGCAAGAGCCGCGTGCGCGTGCATTGCTGCATGATTTGCAGCACGTGCCGCAGCACCGTTGGCACTGCGTTTGCGGCGAACTGGTGGAAGGCGGGTTTGACCAATGCTGGTCCTGCGGCGTGTTCATGCCGCAATAACGTGAATGTCAATTGAGGATCCAACCATGCGACTGCTTTTAGCCCTGATGAAGCACGAGACCAACACCTTCTCGCCGGTGGTGACGGACCTGGCGCGGTTTTCCCGCTCCGGTGCGGCAACACCGCTCACCGGCGACGATGCGCTGGCCGCCTACCGCAACACCGGTTCCGCCCTGGGTGCCTACATCGAAATTGCCGAGCGCGAAGGCGCACAGTTTGAGATTGCCATGGCTGCCGATGCCTGGCCCAGCGGCCCGGTGGAAGACGCCGCCTATGAGGCGATTACGCAGCCGATTTTGCAAGCCGTGCAGCGCGGCGGCTTTGACGCCATCCTGCTGGACTTGCACGGCGCCATGGTCACGCGCAGTTTTGAAGATGGTGAAGGCACGCTGCTCAAACGCATTCGCGCCATTGACCCGCACACGCCCATCGCCGTGGCCTATGACATGCATGCCAACATTTATGCCGACATGGTGCAACTGGCCAACGTGGTGGCTGGTTACCAAACCTATCCGCACATTGATATGTATGAGACCGGCCGGCGCGCCGGGGACGCCATTGTGCACATGCTCAAGGGCCAGGTGAAACCCACCACCGCCTGGGGCAATCTGCCCATGCTGCCACACGTCATGCGCCAGGGCACGGCGGATGAGCCCAACCGCTCATTGCAAGCGCGCGCGTGGGCGATGGAGCTTGACGGTCAAAGCGGAAGTGAAAGCAAAGGTGCTTTGTGCGCCAGCCTGTTCGTGGGATTTCCGCACGCCGACATTGCCAACGCCGGCTTGAGCGTGGTTGTCACTACGGACAACGACATGGCGCTGG
>JANMCB010000044.1:0-2107 GCA_031360805.1 Rhodoferax sp. | reverse complement strand
GCGTCCATGCGCAGGGCGATTTCGTCGTCTTCCACGCAGGTTTCCATGTAGGCGGCTTGCTGGGCTTCGACGAATTCGCGCTCGAAGGCTGCGATGTCCTCGGGGTAGTAAAACTCGACCATGTTCATGGTTTTCTGCGGCCCAAGCGGGTGCAGGGTCGAGACCGTGAGCACGTGCGGGTACCACTCGACCATGACGTGCGGGTAGTAGGTGAGCCAGATGGCGCCGTGCTGGGGCGGCACGCCGTCGCGGTATTTCAGCAGCGCGTTTTGCCAGCGTTCGTACGCGGGTGAGCCGCCCTTGCCGTCGCCCTTTGCGTCAGACTTTCCAAGGCGGTTCGCCACGCCGACGGTTTGCACCGAATAGTGCGGCTTGAACTGCCATTGCAGCTCGTCGCATTCAACAAATTGCCCCAGGCCCGGGTGGAACGGGCCGACGTGGTAGTCCTCCAGGTAGACCTCAATAAAAGTCTTCCAGTTGTAGTCGCACAGGTGCATCTCAACCCGGTCAAACGCGTAGCCGCTGAAATCGAGCGCGGCGCGTGGGCCAAGGCCCGCCAGGTCGGCCTTGATGTCGCGGCCACTGCCGTCGGCGTTGCGCTCAAACAGCAGGCCGTTCCATTCGCTCAACGGGTAGTTGTGCAGATTCAGGCACGGGTCTTTGTCGAAATGGGGTGCGCCCAGCAGCGTGCCCGCCGCCTGTGGCCCGGATGCAGAGTAGGTCCAGCGGTGCAGTGGGCAAATAATGTTGCCACCGGCCTGGGCGGGCAGGCTGCCGCGGCCTTGCAAAATCAGCGCCTGGCGGTGGCGGCAGACGTTGGAGATCAGCTCCACCCCCTTTTGCGTGCGCACCAGAGCGCGCCCGCCTGATTCCTGTGGCAGGGTGTAGTAGTCGCCCTCCTGTGGCACGGCAAGGTGGTGGCCCACGTAACGCGGGCCGTTTTTAAACAATGTCTCGATTTCACGCTGAAAAAGCGCGCCATCGAAGTAGCTTGAAACTGGTAGTTGGCTTGAGTAGCCCTGCTGCAGTTGAAGACTTAAATCAGACATGGGGACTGACCTAGAGACTCCCCCTATGAAGGGGCAGGTGAGAGACGGAATCCGGCGGGCCGGGAAGGGAAGCGGGATTGTACCTGCGGCGTCCATCGGGTCGGGGTCGGTTTGAAATTTCAACCATCCGTTGCTAAGCTGACTGGGTTGGCCGGTCGCAAGGCACGGTTGACGCAGGCGCCATTGGCAAAATTTCCAATATTGCCAATGGACACAAACTGAAATAAGTCATACCCAGGGAGAAAATCATGAAACTTTTGCCAATCAGCCGAGCCGTTATCCTGTCAATGTCGCTTGCTGTGGCAAGTACCGCCTGGACCCACGAGGAAGGCAAATCACCCGAACAGCTTGGTGTTGTGTCATTTCCGACGTCGTGCGCGCCCGCCGTTCAGGCGCGATTCACCCGTGCCGTGGCGCTGCTGCATTCATTCTGGTTCAGCGAAGGCGAAAAGGCTTTTCGGGAAGTGCTCACGCTGGACCCGGATTGCGCCATTGCCAACTGGGGCATTGCGGCAATTTTGATCAACAACACCTTTGCCGGCGGCGCCACGCCTGAAAGCGCACGAAAGGCGCAGGAAGCAATTGACCGGGGCCGCGCAACTGGCGCCAAAACCGAGCGCGAACGCATGTACCTTGAGGCGGTGGCCCAGTATTGGCAGGACTTTGCCGGCCGGCCGCACGGCGCCCGCATGAAAACGCTCTCCAATGCGTTCGAGCAACTGGCAAAACGTTTTCCCGAGGACGACGAAGCCCAGATTTTCTCGGCCATTTACCTCACGGCCACCCAGGCGCCGACCGAACTGACTTTTGCTGCAACCCTGAAGGCCGCCGCCATGCTTGAACCGCTCATGCTGAAACACCCCGAGCATCCGGGCGTGGCGCATTACCTGATCCATAGCTACGACTACCCGCCCATCGCGGCCAAGGGGCTGACCGCTGCGCGGCGCTACTCAGAGATTGCGGCTTCTGCGCCGCACGCGCTGCACATGCCCTCGCACATCTTCACCCGGGTGGGCGCCTGGCAGGATTCGGTGCGGGTAAACCGCCTTTCTGCCAAC
>JANMCB010000096.1:0-5315 GCA_031360805.1 Rhodoferax sp. | reverse complement strand
CGCCGCGATGACCGGCAGCAATCCATGGCGGTGTTGCCGCCACCCAGAACAATGACACGCTTGCCAATGCTGGTAATGTGGCCAAACGAAACCGAGGCCAGCCAGTCAATGCCAATGTGGATGTTGTCCTTGATCTCGCTGCGCCCGGGCAACTGCAAATCACGCCCGCGAGGCGCGCCGCATCCGACAAACACGGCGTCGAAATTCTGGGCGAGCACCGCTTTCATCGAGTCCACTTTCCGGTTGCCCTTGAAGTGCACGCCCATGTCAAGGATGTAACCCGTCTCCTCGTCGATCACCGACTCCGGCAGGCGAAACCTTGGAATCTGTGACCACATGAAGCCACCGGCTTTGGCTTCGCCTTCAAACACGGTGATGTCGTACCCCAACGGAGCCAGGTCACGGGCCACGGTAAGCGATGCCGGGCCAGCGCCGATGCATGCAATTCGCCGGCCATTTTTTGGGGATATTTTAGGCATGCGCTTTGTCACGTCCGACTTCATGTCGGCGGCCACCCGCTTCAGGCGGCAAATCGCCACCGGCTCAGGCAAAGCGCCTTCGCCTTCTTCCACCCGGCTGCGCCTGCAGGCCGGCTCGCAGGGCCGGTCACAGGTTCGCCCCAAAATACCAGGGAAAACATTCGACACCCAATTGACCATGTAGGCATCGCTGTAACGCCCTTGGCCAATCAATCGGATGTATTCAGGAACGGGGGTATGGGCTGGGCATGCCCACTGGCAATCAACGACCTTGTGAAAGTAGGACGGATTGGCGATGTCGGTTGGCTGCAAATCTGGCTCCTTTACCCGAAAAGGCCAAACAGTGACTTCGCTATCGGCTTTGGGATAAAAACAGTCTAGCCAACTTGTGCTCCTGCTACCCTCGGGTAAATCCCCAAGGCTGTCGCATTAATGTCACCGCAAAGGTTCGGACAAACCGTCCGCAGGGGTCGGCCTCTCAAGCGGATGGCTGCATCGCCAAACCGGAAAAAGCCTGAATGACCGCTGTGGGCGCCTGGACCAGTTCAATCAGCACTCCTTCACCTGAAACTGGAAACTCATCACTGGATTTGGGGTGCAGGAAACAGATGTCAAAACCGGCCGCACCCTTGCGAATGCCGCCGGGCGCAAATCGTACGCCTTGTGCGGTCAACCACTCCACCGCCAACGCGAGGTCATCAATCCAGAGGCCAACGTGATTCAACGGTGTGGTGTGAACAGCGGGCTTTTTGTCGGGGTCCAGCGGCTGCATCAAGTCGACCTCGACCATGAATGGGCCGCTTCCAATGGCGCAGATGTCTTCATCCACGTTTTCACGTTGGCTCACAAAACTGCCGGTGACTTCAAGCCCCAGCATGTCAACCCAAAGCCTGCGAAGCCGAAGCTTGCTGGGGCCGCCAACCGCGATTTGCTGAATGCCCAAGACTTTAAAGGGTCGACTCATGGCAAGACAACCCGCTTTCTGCCCGCAAGATAGGTCGCGCCTGCAGCGCCTGCCCGTTCCAGGTGCGGCGTGCCCGCGGGCAATCTGAATATGTCGCCCGTGTGGTAGGTTGTCTCCAGCCCATTCACGGTGATGTGAAAATCGCCCGCCGTGATCAGCGCACAGGCGTCAAACGGATGGTGATGCTCTGCCATCAGATAGCCGGCAGGTTTTTCCACCGTGACGATTTCGTCATATCGGTCAGTCCGCAACTGCGCTTCAAACTCGGTCCTATTCATGATTTCCTCCTGCTGAAAATGAAAAAACTGCTCCCTCAGGCAAACTCAACTATCGGCTGGTCCACCGAAAGCGATTCGCCCTTCACGGCAAGTATTTTGCCAACAATGCCGTCAGCCGCCGCAAACAGTACATTCTCCATCTTCATGGCTTCAATGACTGCCACGCGTTCGCCCATTGACACCTTTTGCCCGGCCTGCACGGCCACTTCGACCAGGAGACCAGGCATTGGCGAAAGGACAAATCGGCTCATGTCCGGTGGCGCCTTGTAGGGCATCAGGGCGTGCAATTTGGCAGCGCGCCTGGACAATACCAGCGCCTCCAGCTGCGCCCCGTTGTGCGAAATTCGCAAAGCCAACGGGTTCTTGCCGGAACCCGTGCCGCGCTCCACCTGTGCCGTGAACCGCTGCTCGTTGACCGTACCCACCATTCGAACCGCACCCAGCCGGTAGTTACTGCAGATTTTGTAGGTCTTGGCACCCACCTTGACGGAGCTGGACCCGGTCACGCCTTCAAAATCGGTCACCGAAACCTGGGTCGGTTCATTGCTGCCTTTTGGCCCAAGACTGACAACCACAAAATCGTCTCCCACCGACATTTCGTGACCTTCCATTTGCCCGCTGATGCCAGCGGCACGCCCAAGCAATCGGCGATTTACAAACGCTGCCAAGGCAATCAAGAAGTCCGGGTCATCATGCGGCACGTTCTCGGCCCGAAAGCCTTTGGCATAGTGGTCAGCAATGAAGCCGGTATTGAAGTCACCGGCGACAAATTTCGGATGCGCCAGCAATGCCGCCTGAAACGGTATATTGCTGCTGATGCCACGGATCACAAACGCGTTGAGCGCTTCGCGCATCTTTGCGATGGCTTCCAGCCGGTCCTTGCCATGGACAATCAGCTTGGCAATCATGGAGTCATAAAACATCGGGATCTCGCCGCCGTCCTGCACACCGGTATCTACCCGCACACCATGCCACTGCGAGGTGTCGGACGCGAACATGGTTTGCGCCGGTGGCTGAAAGCGAACCAGTCGACCGGTGCTCGGCAGGAAATTGCGAAACGGGTCTTCGGCGTTGATCCTGCATTCCATCGCCCATCCGTCCCGTTTGACCTCGGCCTGCGACAACGGCAGCTTCTCGCCAGCGGCCACGCGGATCATCAGTTCCACCAGATCGAGCCCGGTGATGCACTCCGTCACCGGGTGCTCCACCTGCAGGCGGGTGTTCATCTCCAGAAAATAGAAGCTCTGGTCTTTGCCCACAACAAACTCGACTGTTCCGGCGCTCTGGTATTTGACAGCCTTGGCCAGCAGCACGGCCTGCTCGCCCATCGCCTTGCGGGTAGCGTCACTGATAAAGGGTGACGGCGCTTCTTCGATCACCTTCTGGTGGCGCCGCTGAATGGAGCATTCACGTTCGTTCAGGTAAATCACATTGCCGTGGCTGTCGCCCATGAGCTGGATTTCAATGTGGCGCGGCTCTTCAACAAACTTTTCAATGAAGACGCGATCATCACCAAAACTGTTGCGTGCCTCATTGCGGCAACTGGTGAAGCCTTCAAAGGCTTCCTTGTCGTCGTAGGCCACCCGCAGGCCCTTGCCGCCGCCACCGGCACTGGCCTTGATCATCACCGGGTAGCCTATGCCTTTGGCAATCTCCACCGCTTTTTCTGCCGTTTCAATCGCATCGTTCACGCCCGGAATGCAGTTCACGCCCGCCGCACCGGCAAGTTTCTTAGATTCAATCTTGTCGCCCATCGCAGCAATCGAATAGTGCTTGGGGCCGATGAAAATGATGCCCTCTTCTTCCACGCGCTTGGCAAAACCCGCGTTCTCGCTCAGAAAGCCGTAACCTGGGTGCACCGCCTGCGCGCCGGTTTGCTTGCAGGCGGCTATGATTTTTTCACCCATCAAGTAGCTCTCCCGACTTGGCGCCGGGCCAATGTTGACAGCTTCGTCGGCCAGTTCAACGTGGCGCGTGTCCTTGTCAGCGTCGGAGTAAACCGCAACGGTTTTTATCCCCATTTTCCGCGCCGTCAAAATGACGCGGCAGGCGATTTCACCGCGGTTGGCAATCAGTATTTTGGTAAACAAGTTATATCTCCTGGTGGCATCAAAGCGGGATGTTGCCGTGCTTGCGCCACGGATTCTCAAGCTTTTTCTCCCGCAGCATCACAAGACTGCGGCAAATCCGCCTGCGGGTTTCGTGCGGCAGGATGACATCGTCAATGAAACCGCGCGCACCTGCAATGAACGGGTTGGCGAAACGGGCTTTGTACTCCGCCTCCCTGGCTGCGATCTTGACCGGATCACCTTTGTCCTCGCGAAAGATGATTTCCACCGCGCCTTTGGCACCCATGACGGCAATCTCGGCATTGGGCCAGGCGAAATTCACATCCCCGCGCAGGTGTTTTGAAGACATCACGTCGTAGGCGCCACCATACGCCTTGCGTGTGATGACGGTGATCTTGGGCACGGTGCACTCTGCGTACGCGTAGAGCAGTTTTGCACCGTGCTTGATGATGCCGCCGTACTCCTGCGATGTGCCCGGCATGAAACCAGGCACATCCACAAACGTAATGACCGGAATGTTGAAAGCGTCACAAAAGCGCACGAAGCGCGCGGCTTTGATGGCACTCTTGATGTCCAGGCAACCGGCCAGCACCAGGGGCTGGTTGGCAACAACGCCAATAGTCTGCCCTTCCATGCGCGCAAAACCGATGATGATGTTCCTGGCGTACTCGGGCTGCAGTTCAAAGAAGTCGCCATCGTCCACCGTTTTGACGATGAGCTCCTTCATGTCATATGGCTTGTTGGCATTGTCCGGGACCAGCGTGTCCAGACTCAAATCCATCCGGTCTGCCGGATCGCCGCTCTTGCGCACTGGCGCCTTTTCGCGATTGTTCAACGGCAGGTAGTTGTAAAGGCGGCGCAACATGAGGAGCGCCTCAACGTCATTCTCAAACGCAAGGTCTGCCACGCCACTGCGTGTGGTGTGCGTGATGGCGCCTCCCAATTCCTCCGCAGTGACCTCCTCGTGGGTCACGGTTTTCACCACCTCGGGGCCGGTGACGAACATGTAGGACGAATCCTTGACCATAAAAATGAAGTCGGTCATGGCCGGCGAATACACCGCACCACCAGCACAGGGGCCCATGATCATGCTGATTTGCGGAACCACGCCACTTGCCATCACGTTGCGCTGGAACACGTCGGCATAACCGCCCAGGCTGGCGACCCCTTCCTGAATGCGCGCGCCACCCGAGTCGTTCAACCCGATCACGGGCGCGCCCACTTTCATCGCCTGGTCCATCACCTTGCAGATTTTCTCGGCATGGGCTTCCGAAAGTGCACCGCCAAACACGGTGAAATCCTGACTGAATACGAACACCAGCCGACCGTTGATCATGCCGTAGCCCGTGACCACACCATCACCCGGAATTTTGTTTTCTTCCATGCCGAAATCGACACAACGGTGTTCGACGAACATGTCCCACTCTTCAAAGGTTCCTTCGTCCAGCAACAGTTCGAGTCGCTCGCGCGCGGTGAGTTTTCCCTTTTTGTGCTGTGCGTCGATGCGTTTCTGGCCACCGCCCTG
>JANMCB010000009.1:0-5639 GCA_031360805.1 Rhodoferax sp. | reverse complement strand
GGCGGGCGAAACAGGTCGTTGGTCAACAGGTAATCCTGCGTCACCACCGGCTGCGGCACGCCCAGCGCCAATAGCACCAGGGCCGCCGCAAAACCGGTGCGGTCCTTGCCCGCTGTGCAATGAAACACCAGGGGTGCATCGCTCTCCAGCAAATGCCCAAACAGCTCGGCAAACTGCGCTGAGCTGTCGTGCACAAAGGCGCGGTAGGTCTGCTGCATCAGGCCGACGGCATCCTCCGGGCGGACACCACCGGTCTGCGCAACCATGGCCTGAATCGCCTGCACCACCGTCGGCTCAATGGCCAGCGAATGCACCGCCACGCCAGGCAAAGCGCACACCTGCGAGGTGCGCTCCTGCTCACCCCTGAAATCAAAAACCCGCTTCACCCCCAGGCTTCCAACCTGTGCGATGTCAGCGTCGTCGAGCAGGCCCAGGTGGTCGGAGCGGAACAGCTTGCGCCACACCACAGGGCGGCCGCCGCTGCCAATATAGCCACCCAGATCACGGAAATTGGAGGAGCCAGTGAGCGGTACAGAACGGTTAGGAGATGTCATGAAGCAGCGGTGAATAGGGTTGAAGTGGCAACTAAATTGGCAATCGGATTGGGCAGGAGAGTGGCAAAGCCGACCCGGAAACGCCCTCGAATTGTTGATTGGCCCTGGGGAATTGTCCGTGTTTTTCGGGTGGCCAGCGCCGGGGTGGGGTCAATCACTGAGACAATCGGGGCTTGACCGCAACTCTGAACCCCATGACCAGCCCTTCTCCTGACACCGCCGCTCCAGCCACCACCGAACCAGCCACTGAACCGGCAGTCACCCCAGCCGAAGCGCCGGCAACCGCCAAGAAACCTGCTCTGCCATCGGTTCAGCCCGTTCTGGAGAAGCTGTTCGAGCTCTACCCCAAGCTGTTTGGCGCCCAGTTTTTGCCGCTCAAACTCGGCATCTTTCAGGAACTGCTGGCCAAGCACCCTGAGGACTTTCAGCGCGAAACACTCAAAGCCGCATTGGGCGTGCACACCCGTTCGACGCGCTACCTGCAAAGTGTGGCATCGGCCCAGGCACGCCATGACCTTCAGGGTCAGCCCGGCGACGCGGTCGCGCCAGAGCACGTGTACCTTGCGATCATGGAGTTGCACCGTCGCCGGCAGAACCGTGCCCGCGAAGACCTGACCCCGCAATTGCGCAATCAGCTCCGGGCGGCATTGCTGGCGTCCGGCCTGTCCAGCCAGGACTACCTGGCGCGCCTTCTGGTTGCACCTGAAGACGCCCATCCCGCGCTCAAAGAGGTGCTTGAGGAGCAGGCGCAACAAGTGGCCCGTCAAGAGGCCTTGTTCAAGGCCTTTGAAACCAGCGGCAAGACGCCAGAGGAGTTTGCCGACATGTACGGCATGACGGTACGCGATGTCGCCCTGGCCATTGAAGGCCATCAAAAACTGCTGGCGGCAACGTCCATTCCGTCCGCCTGATGGCGTAAGGCAGGCTGGACACCGCAGCGGTGCCCGGCGCCCCTTGTGCCGCATCCCGTTTGCTGACGGGCTTCAGACGCAATTGCTATATTTAAAATAGCAAACTTTCTATTAAATACGAGGGTTAGAGGCCGATTTGGCCGATTTTTCCAGGATTTTTACGGTAAAATTAACCTGCAGGTTAATTTTTGTGCTATTTTTTGAACTTTGACAGGCTGGCACAGTCGCTCACAGGACTTGTCATCGGGAAAACGCCAAGTCACGCGAAGGGCGCTTTCACCGGACAATCGAGCTTTTAAAAAGCCTCAAAACATGCCCCAAGTCACCTTCATTGAACACAATGGCACGCGCCACACCGTCACCGCCCAACCGGGCTTGTCGCTCATGCGCGCCGCCATCGACAACAACGTACCGGGCATTGACGCAGATTGTGGTGGCAGCTGCGCCTGCGCGACCTGCCACGTTTATATTTCTGCGCCCTGGCAGGGGCAACTGGGTGCACAGTCCAAAATGGAAGAAGACATGCTGGATTTTGCCGCTTCCACCCAGAACAACTCGCGGCTGGCATGCCAGATCACCATCACCGACGCGCTGGATGGCCTGGTGGTGTCCATGCCCGACGGTCAGCACTGAGGAAATTTGCCTAAGGAGATTTGCGATGGACCTTTCCATGCCCCTGCGCGACTACGGCCGCGACGAAGCGTTTGCGATGCCGGTCGAAGAGATCGACGTGAGCAACCCGTTCTGGTTCCAGAAAGACACGATCGGGCACTTTTTTGAGCGCCTGCGCCGTGACGACCCGGTCCATTACTTCGACAGCCCGCGCTACGGCGGGTTTTGGTCAGTCACCAAATACAGCGACATCATGCAGGTGGACACCAGCCACCAGATCTTCTCCAGCGACTGGTCGCAGGGCGGCATTGCCATTGCTGACGCGCCAATGGACCAGCGCCTGCAGATGTTCATTGCCATGGACCAGCCCAAGCACGACGAGCAGCGCAAGAGCGTCAGCCCCATCGTCGCGCCGGGCAATCTGGCCACCATGGAGGCCACCATCCGCGAGCGCACCTGCAAGGTGCTGGACGGCCTGCCGCGCAACGAAACCTTCAACTGGGTCGAACGTGTGTCCATCGAGCTGACCACCATGATGCTGGCCACGCTGTTTGACTTCCCGTTTGAAGACCGCCGGCTGCTCACCTGGTGGTCCGATGTGGCAACCTCGGTACCCGAGATTGATGGCCTGGTCGAATCTCAGGAAGCCCGCATGGCCGAACTGGGCAAGATGCTGGTCTATTTCACCAAGCTGTGGAATGAGCGCGTCAACGCGCCAGCGGGCAACGACCTGATCTCCATGCTGGCGCACAACCCGGCCACACGCAACATGGGTCCCCGCGAGTTCATGGGCAACCTGGTGCTGCTGATTGTGGGCGGCAACGACACCACGCGCAACTCCATGACCGGCGGCGTTCTGGCCATGAGCAAGTTCCCGGCCGAGTGGGCCAAGCTACGCGCCAACCCGAAGTTGATCGACAGCATGGTGCCCGAAATCATCCGCTGGCAGACGCCACTGCCCATGATGCGGCGCACCGCACTGGCCGATACTGAACTGGGCGGCAAGCAGATCAAGAAGGGCGAAAAAGTCGTGATGTGGTACCTCTCGGGCAACCGCGACGCTGAGGCGATCGAGCGCCCGGATGACTTCATCATTGACCGCGCACGGCCCCGCCAGCATCTGTCATTCGGCTTTGGCATCCACCGCTGTGTCGGAAATCGCCTGGCCGAAATGCAGATCAAGATCTTGTGGGAAGAAATCCTCAAGCGCTTCGACACCATCGAAGTGATGGGCGAACCCAAGCGTCTGCTGTCAACCTTCGTTCGGGGAATTACGCACCTGCCGGTGCGGCTTCCCGGCTGACGGAAAAGTACGGACGCTTCGCTGCCAGGTCCGCAGGCAAAGCGCCTGTCCCCAGTTCACCGGCTACTAGAGCGGCACGTTCAGGCGCAAACCCAGTGTCCAGTTGCGCCCCGGTGCAGGTTCGTAAAACTGGGCGCCCGCCTGGTTCACGATCACCGAACCCACGTAGCGCTCGTCAGTCAGGTTGTCGATTCGGGCATAGGCCGTGAGGTTGGCTGAACCGACTTGCCAGCCATGGCTGACCCTGGCATTGAAGGTGGCATAACCATCGGCCGACACGGTGTTGATGTCGTTCGCATACAACCGTCCCGCCTGGGTAAATTCAAGACCGGCCTGGGTGCCAAGTGTTGCTGTCTTGCGGTTGGCGTCAGCAAATGGCTGGCTCTTCCACACCAGATCGGCAAAAAGGAAGGTTTGCGGTATGCCTGGAATCTTGTTGCCAGCAGCCACGGGCGTGGTGCCACTGGTGTAGGCCTGCGAATAGATCGCGTCAATCTGGGAAGCCGCCAGGCTGGTGCGCCAGTTTGCGCCCAACAGCGTGCTGGCATACAGCTCCCACCCGGTGCGCTTGGTACCCGGTGCGTTCTTGAAGGTAGAGTTGCCGCCCGTGTTGCTCAAGACCACAATTTCGTCGGTCGTGTCAATTTGGTACAGCGTGAAGTCAAGACGCGACTGCCGGTTCGGTTGCCACTTGGCACCCAGTTCGTAATGCTGGCTGCTAGATGCATTCAGCGCAGTGTTGAATCCCGGCACGCCCGTGCCGTTGTAGGCTACTTCGGCCAAAGTAGGGCTTTCAAACCCCTTGCCGTAGTTGGCGTAGACATTCAGGCCGTCGGTCGCATGCCAGGTCACGCCCAGCACCGGGCTCGTGGCCTGGTAGCTGGTCGCACCGGACCCATTGCCGTCCACCAGATAGTTGTCTTCGCTTTTGAAACCCACCCTGCTGCTGCGCACACCGCCGGTGACCGAAAACTTTTCAGACAGTGCCGCCGTGGCCTGGGCAAAAAAGTCGCTGTTGTCTGCCTGGTTGATTTCGTTGCGGGTGGTGCTGGTTTTCTCGCCCAACACGGCTGCGCCCGCCTGACGGGTTTCACGCGACAAGTCAAACTCGTACCCCGCCACCCAATTGACCGGCGTGTCTCCCACCTTGGAGCGCTGGTTGTACTGCAGGCCGGCGCCATAGTAGGCGCGGTTCAGTCCGACCCAACCACCGGTGACACCCAGCGCCTGGTAACCCAGATTTTCCCGTGTTCCGTAGTAGAGGCGCGCCGTCACGGAGCGGTCCGCGTCCAGCGTATGCACCACTGAACTGCCCAACTGGTTTTGCACAACAATCTTGCGCAGATTGCGTGCGATTGCGTTGGTGCCGGCCTGCGCGGGGTTGGCCGCGAGTTGCGCGGCAGTCAGGCCCACCGGGTCTTGCGCCAGCGGCATGTCAAACTGGTTGAAGACGACATTGACGCGGGTTCGGTCGGTAGGCTCAAACGTCAATTTGCCGTTGAACTGCTTGCGCTCGGTGCGGCTGTTGTCCCGAAAGCCGTCGGTGCTGAAGACAGAATAGTCAGCGACCAGGCCCAGACTGCCGACACGGCCGGCGTATTGCACGTCTGCGCGGCGTAGACCAAACGACCCCAGGTAATACTGCGCGCCAATTTCTGGCACCTCAGGCGCATCGCGCGTGAAAGCCTGAATCACGCCGCCCGACGAGTTGCCGTAAAGCAATGCCAGCGGGCCACGCAGAACTTCAAGCCGCTCGGTAGAGGTCAGGCTGATCGATGAGCCTTGGCCCTGCCCGTCCGGCGTGGTCGCGGGAATGCCGTCGACCAGCAGGCGGATTCCGCGAATGCCAAAGGCAGACCGCGCGCCGAACCCGCGGATCGAAACCTGCAAATCCTGCGCATAGTTTTGCCGGTTCAGAATGGTGAGGCCGGGCACGCGGTTGAGCGACTCGGACAAATTCACCTGTGGCCCGGCGGACTCAATGGCGTCGCGGTCAACCGCTGAAATTGACGCAGGGGCGTCAAAGCTGCGCTGGGCTGTGCGCGAGGCCGATACCACCACGTCGGGCAGCGCTTGCGCGTAAAGCCCGCCAGCACCGCTTGATGTCAAAGCAATCACTAAAAGGGTCTTGGCGGGATGTGGGGGGAAGGGGAAAATCTTGCGTGCCATTGCTGCCTCCATTTTTCGAAATATCAACTTATTGAACCACGAAATTTTGAGCAGGCAGAGCGATTAGGGTTTATCCCTGTGCCAATTTGA
>JANMCB010000086.1:0-8030 GCA_031360805.1 Rhodoferax sp. | reverse complement strand
GCCAAAGACCTCTATGCCAATTCCTTCAAGGTGGTGACGGAGCGCGGTGTCACCTACCTGCAAGGCCGGGTCAGCCAGCGTGAAGCCGACCGCGCCGCGGAAGTGGCCCGCAGTGTGAGCGGCGTATTGAAAGTGGTGCGGATTGTCGAGATCGTCAGCGATGAAGAACTCAAACGCCTGCTACCTCAGCCCGCGCAGGGCAGCAGCAGCAACAAGCAGCCCGGCGGCTGAAACAGGCTACTTCAGCCTTTTGATCAGGCTGGACGTGTCCCAGCGCTTGCCGCCCATTTGCTGCACGTCCGCATAAAACTGGTCCACCAGCGCCGTCACCGGCAGGCGTGCACCATTGCGCTTGGCTTCGTCCAGCACCAGTCCCAGGTCTTTGCGCATCCAGTCCACGGCAAAGCCGAAGTCAAATTTGTCGGCCACCATGGTCTTGCCACGGTTGTCCAGTTGCCAGCTCTGTGCCGCGCCCTTGCCAATCACATCCAGCACCTGGTTCATGTCCAGCCCGGCTTTTTGACCAAATGCAATCGCCTCGCTCAAGCCTTGCACCAGACCCGCGATGCAGATTTGATTGACCATCTTGGCCAGTTGACCGGCGCCACTGGCGCCCAGCAACGTGAACGCGCGCGAGAAGGCCATCGCCGTGGGTTGCACTGCCGCGAAGGCAGAGCCGTCGCCACCGCACATGACGGTCAGCATCCCATTCTGGGCGCCTGCCTGGCCACCTGACACCGGCGCGTCAATGAACTCCAGCCCGGCAGCGGCGGCTGCCACTGACAGCTCGCGCGCTACGCTGGCCGACGCGGTGGTGTGGTCGACAAATATTGCGCCGGGTTTCATGCCCTTGAACGCGCCATCGGCACCCAAGGTCACACTTCGCAGGTCTTCATCATTGCCGACACAGCAAAAAATGATGTCGGCAGGCTTGACGGCTTCACGCGGTGTTACTGCGTGTTTTGCCAGGTTGCCAGCGGCGAACTCGGCGCACCACGCCATTGATTTGGCTGCGGTGCGGTTGTAAACCGTCACGTCGTGTCCGGCGGCAGCGAGGTGCCCTGCCATTGGGTAGCCCATGACACCCAGCCCCAGAAAGGTGACTTTGCGCGCTGGTGTGGATTCGTATTTTTTTGGATTGATGTTGGGCATAAGTTGGCAGGTTGAAAAAACGGGGCAGGGCTCTAGATGATGGCGAAGTTCTCAGTGCCAGCGCTCAAGTCTTGCGACTTGCCGCGGTGGCTGTTGAGCTTGATCTGCAAACGCAGGTCGTTGAGCGAATCGGCGTTGCGCAGGGCGTCTTCGTAGCTGATGACGTTGGCTTCATAGGCGTCAAAAAGCGCCTGGTCAAAGGTTTGCATGCCCAAGTTGCGGCTCTTTTTCATGATCTCCTTGATCTCGGAGACTTCGCCTTTGAAGATCAGGTCTGAAATCAGCGGCGTGTTGAGCAAAATCTCGACCGCCGCCGAGCGTCCCTTGCCGTCCTGCTTGGGGATCAGGCGTTGGGAGATCAACGCCTTGAGGTTGAGCGACAGGTCCATCAGCAACTGGGCGCGGCGCTCCTCCGGGAAGAAGTTGATGATGCGGTCCAGCGCCTGGTTGGCGCTGTTGGCGTGCAGCGTCGCCAGGCACAGGTGGCCTGTCTCCGCAAACGCCACGGCGTGCTCCATGGTTTCGCGGTCACGGATTTCACCCATCAAAATGACGTCAGGCGCCTGGCGCAACGTGTTCTTCAATGCGATTTCCCAGTTGTCAGTGTCCAGCCCGACTTCGCGCTGGGTGATCACGCAGTTCTTGTGGGCGTGCACAAACTCCACCGGGTCTTCAATCGTGATGATATGGCCATAGGAATTTTCATTGCGGTAGTCCACCATCGCCGCCAGCGTGGTTGATTTGCCGGAGCCGGTGGCGCCGACCAGAATGCACAAGCCGCGCTTGGACAGCACCACTTCTTTAAGGATCTGCGGCACGCCCAGGCCGTCAATGGTTGGCAGCACGGCGGGGATGGTCCGCATCACCATGCCCACCTTGCCTTGCTGGATGAAGGCGTTCACGCGAAAGCGCCCAACGCCGGGCGGCGAGATGGCGAAGTTGCATTCTTTGGTGCGCTCGAACTCGGCCACCTGTTTGTCATTCATGACCGAGCGCGCCAGCGCCAGCGTGTGGCCTGCATTGAGTGGCTGGGGGGACACTTTGGTGACTTTGCCATCGACCTTGATGGCCGGCGGAAAATCACCGGTGATAAACAGGTCGCTGCCCGTGCGGCTGACCATCAGCTTGAGCAGGTCGTTGATGAATTTGGTGGCTTGATCGCGTTCCATAAGATTTGTTGCTCCCTAAATCTGTAATGCGGGTGGTAAAACCGGCCTGCTCACGGTTTCGAAAAGGCGGCCTGTCCTTGCGCCGCCGCTGCGGCGGGCTTGGGCGGCACCGGGTTGGCATCACTCAGGCGTGCGCTCACCATGCGCAGCCGAAGTGACAGTTTGCGCGCCAGCAGCGCAATCAGATTGGCGGCCAGTTTGGGGTTGGCGGACATCATGTCGTCCATGCTGTCAGCCGTGAGGATGCCAATTTCGCAAGGTCCGAGCGTGGTGCAGGTGGAAAAGCGGATACCGCTGTCCAGCAACGACATTTCACCCAGAATTTCCCCCGAACGCGATTCGGCCAGGCGCAATGGTTCGCCCCAGGGCTGCACCCGGTCGACTGCAACCGTGCCAGACAGCAGCACCACCATGAAGTTGCCATATTCGTCCTGGCGGATCAAATCGCGGTGCGCCCCTACCGTGGCAAACTCAAAAAAAGTGACCAGGCTGCCAATCGCGACCGGGTCCAGATAGCTCATGTGCTTGTCGTATTCCCACAGAGCCTTCAACAGCACGATGCCGCGGTCCGGGCTCAGGCGCCGCGCGCCCACTTCAACCGCACGCGCCGCCCAGGGCACCAGCAGGTCGCCGTTCACGCCCAGGCCGGCAAAGGCGGTGGAGAACAGCACCGAATCCGAAGCTTCTTCGTGGCCATCAGGCCCTCGATGCGGTTCGTCGTTGTCTGGGTGTGCTGCCATGGGGTGCTCCGGTATGCTCGGGGGTGCTCTGGACGTGGGCTTAGCCGGGGAAGTTTTCTGGAATCTTGGCTTTGGAGCGGGCCTCCGCCGGGCTGATGATGTTGCGCTTGACCAGTTCGGTCAGATTCTGGTCCAGGGTTTGCATGCCGACGTTGCTGCCGGTTTGAATGCTTGAATACATCTGTGCCACTTTGGCTTCGCGGATCAAATTGCGGATGGCGCTAGTGCCCAGCATGATTTCATGTGCCGCCACACGGCCCGAGCCGTCCTTGGTTTTGCAAAGCGTCTGCGAAATCACCGCTTGCAGAGATTCCGACAGCATGGCGCGGACCATTTCCTTTTCATCTGCCGGAAACACGTCAATGATCCGGTCAATGGTTTTTGCGGCGCTGGACGTATGCAGTGTGCCAAACACCAGGTGGCCGGTTTCAGCGGCCGTCATGGCCAGGCGAATGGTTTCCAGGTCGCGCATTTCGCCGACCAGAATGCAGTCCGGGTCCTCCCGCAGTGCGGAGCGCAGCGCCGCCGCAAAACTCAAGGTGTGCGGCCCCACCTCACGCTGGTTGATCAGGCACTTTTTGGACTCGTGGACAAATTCGATCGGGTCTTCAACCGTCAGGATGTGGCCAAACTCGGTTTCGTTCAGGTAGTTCACCATCGCCGCCAGGGTGGTCGATTTGCCCGAACCCGTGGGGCCGGTCACCAGCACCATGCCGCGCGGCTTCAGGGCCAGTTCGGCAAAGATTTTCGGCGCATTGAGCTGCTCCAGCGACAGGATTTTGCTGGGGATGGTTCGAAATACCGCGCCCGCGCCGCGCTCCTGGTTGAACGCGTTGACCCGAAATCGCGCCAGCCCTTCGATCTCGAACGAGAAGTCAATCTCCAGAAACTCTTCGTAATTTTTGCGCTGCGTGTCGTTCATGATGTCGTACACCATGGCGTGCACGGCCTTGTGGTCCAGCGCCTCGACATTGATGCGCCGCACGTCGCCGTGAACCCGGATCATCGGCGGGAGCCCAGCGGAGAGGTGCAGGTCAGACGCCTTGTTTTTGACGCTGAAAGCGAGAAGTTGGGTGATATCCACAAAAAGCCTTTACGGTTTGGTACGCTCCACGGGATTATGACCATGATTTCCGACAATCTCCAGCAGGTGCGCACGCGAATCAGGGCCGCCTGTTTACACAGCGCACGGGCCGAAAGCAGCGTCGCGCTGCTGGCGGTTTCCAAGACCTTTGGTGCAGACGCCGTTCAGGCCGCGTTTGATGCCGGGCAGGCCGCATTCGGTGAAAACTACATTCAGGAAGCAGTTGAGAAAATCGCAGCGCTTCGCCACCTGCCCATCACCTGGCATTGCATTGGCCCGGTGCAAAGCAACAAGACCCGCCTGGTCGCAGAAAATTTCGATTGGGTCCACAGCGTTGACCGGCTTAAAACCGCACAGCGCTTGAGCCAGCAGCGGCCCGCGCACCTGGCGCCACTGCAGGTGTGCATTCAGGTCAACGTGGATGGCGGCGCCAACAAGTCGGGTGTGTCCGCTGACGAAGCGCCCGCGCTGGCCGAGGCCGTGGCCCGGTTGCCCAGGCTCACATTGCGCGGTTTGATGTGCATCCCTGAATTTGCTCCTGATTTAGAAGCACAAATTCTATTGTTTTTGAGGGCTAGAGGTATTTTTGATCAAATAAATGCGAAAAAACTGACAATTTCCCCAGAAATTAACCCTCAAGTTAATTATTTGACGCTCGACACGCTCTCCATGGGCATGACTGCTGATCTGGAGGCTGCCATCCAATCCGGCAGCACGATGGTG
This sequence comes from Rhodoferax sp., assembly GCA_031360805.1. Taxonomy (GTDB): domain Bacteria; phylum Pseudomonadota; class Gammaproteobacteria; order Burkholderiales; family Burkholderiaceae_C; genus JANYCG01. The sequence continues at coordinate 3,162 of JANMCB010000086.1, read as the reverse complement.
CGTGTGGGCACCGCCATCTTTGGCGCGAGAGCGTAAATGGGCCTGAAATCGCCGTTGAATCCGCCTTGAGGGCGCAGGGCGCTTGGTAGTTACCCGCAGTCTTTGCGGCGCATAAATTCTCAGGACGGCACACCGGCAGCCTCGCCCGAAAGCAGGCCGTGTGACAGAATCATTTTGAATATGCGCTTCCTCCTGTCCTTCTGGCCTGCCATGCGGGCGTGGCTTCTTGTAGCCTGTTTTTTTGCACTGCTGCCGCACGCTTCGCAGGCCGGCACCCTCACCCGCGCCCAGTTGCAGCTTCAAATGGGTGACTCGCTGATGGTCGGTGAGCAGCTCACGGCCCTGCCGGTGTGGCCGGTTTTTCACCGCTACCAGACGGCGGAAGGCAAAAACGCGCTGTATGCCTACGTGTTTGAAACCGTTGACATCGAGCCCGTGGCCGGGTACGGCGGCAAGCCGATCAACATCATGGTGGTCATGAACCCGGCGGGCAAATACCTCAACGTGGTCCTGTTGAGCCACAACGAACCGATTTTTCAGGAAACCTCGCGCAACAAGTTGCTGGCCGACTTTGCGGCGCAGTACATCGACCTGACGGTTGCCCACCAGATTCAGGTGCTGACCCCCAAAGCCAAGCGTGAATTTGACGACCAGAAGGCGACGCTGCATGGCGTGACCGCCGGCACTGTGTCCGCCATGGCGATGGACCGCACGGTGATGGAGGCGGCCGCGCAGGTGGCGTATGCGCGACTGGGGGAAGTCGCTGTCAACCCGACCAGCGTCGCAGGCACCAAAGCGCGCGCCCAAACCAAAGGCCCGGACGACAAGTTTGAGCGCATGGGCTTCAACGAGCTGGTGGGGGCCAAGCTGATTCAGCCGATGAGCCGCAGCAACCGCGAAGTGCAGGCGCGCTTCAACGGCACGCCCGCAGAGGGCCAGGACGCCGAAGCCCGTTTGCAGCCCAACGGCCAGGCGCTGGACATGATGATGATGCTGCCCGGCCTGCCGCACGTCGGGCGCAATGTGCTGGATGCCGCCGGCTGGCGCGAAGTGCGCGCCCTGCGGGAGTCGGGCCGTGGCCTGATTGCCGTGCTGGACGGCAGCCGATACCCCGTGGTGGGCAGCCAGGACGCCACGAGCGGGCGCATCGCGCGGCTGGTCGCGGTGCAGGAAGGCAAGCGTTTCGACCTCACGGCCCTGCCTTACGCCCACGCCTTGCGCGTCAGTGGCCAGCGCTCGGGCGTGGGTGCCAACGCTGTCATGCGCCTGTTTGCCACCGATGCCGCGACGCCCGCCAGCACTGGCAAAGCCGCCATCCCAGCGTTGGACCTGGCCCGCCCGATCACGCTGGAGTTCAACCTGTCACGCGCCAGCGCCCTGCCGGGACAGCCGCGCCTGGAGAAGCAGTGGACGCATGCCATCGACATCCCCAACGCTGCCAAATGGCAGCCGGTGGTCGAAACGCCAGCCTGGCTGCGCGTGTGGGAGCAGCGCAAGGTGGATCTGGCGATTCTGGTGGCGGGCCTTCTGGTGCTGACCGCTGCGCTTCTGTACCAGAAATGGGTGTCGGCCACGCAACGGCGGCTCACGACCTACCGCGTCATCTACCTTGTGTTCACGCTGGTGTTTGTGGGCTGGGCGGCGCAGGGGCAGCTCACCATCGTGAACATCACCTCGCTGGCCAGCGCCTTGATCGAAGGGCGCAGCGGCGAGTTCCTGCTGTCGGACCCGATGGCGGTGGTGCTATGGGCGTTTGTGGGCGTCACGCTGTTGGTCTGGGGGCGCGGCACGTTCTGCGGCTGGCTCTGCCCGTTTGGCGCATTTCAGGAATTGTTGAGCATGCTGACCAAGGCCCTGGGCTTGAAGCCCCGGCAATTTCACCGCAAGGTCGATGCGGTGTTGAAAAACGTCAAGTACATGGTGCTGGCGGCGATTGCCGTGGCGGTGGTCATCGGCGGGCCGTGGGCTGACCAGATGGTTGAAATTGAGCCCTTCAAGACATCGATCAGCATGGGGTTTCAGCGCGACTGGCCGTATGTCGCCTGGGCCGTCGCCTGCCTGGCTTTGAGCGCGCTGGTGTTTCGCGGCTACTGCCGCTACGTCTGCCCCCTGGGTGCGGCGCTGGCCGTGATGGGCAAACTGCGCCAGTGGGCCTGGCTCCCCCGGCGGGCCGAATGCGGCACGCCCTGCCAGACCTGCCGCCACGGCTGCGGCTACCAGGCCATCACGCCGGTGGGCAAAATTGATTACGACGAGTGCTTTCAGTGCCTGGACTGCGTCACCGATTACCAGGACGACAAACGCTGCCTGCCGCTGATTCGAGAGCGCAAAGCCGCTGCCAGCGTGCCGCCCAGGGTGATCCCGATTCAACCGGTGCCAGTTCATGTTTGATGCCCTGTCTAGCCCCGCAAACCCGGCAAACGGTGCGAACCCTGCAATGGCCACGCGTCGCCAGTGGCTGCGCCTCTCCATCGGCTTGGGCGTCGGGCTGGCGGCTTCGGCGGCGGGCGCGAAACCCGCTGCGCTGGTCTGGCGCGAGCGGGCCATGGTGGGCCTGGGCACCACGCTGGCGCTGCGCGCCGCCCACGCTGACAGCGCACGGGCGGACGCCGGCCTGGATGCTGCGGTCGCGCAAATTCGCCATGTGGAGCGGCTGATGAGCCTGTTTGACTCGCACAGCGCCTTGAGCCAGTTGAACCGCGACGGCGTGTTGCGCAACCCCCATCCGGATTTCGTCAAGGTCTTGCAACTGGCCCAGCGGGTGTCGCAGCGAAGTGCGGGCGGGTTTGATGTCACGGTGCAACCCCTCTGGCTGGCATGGCAATCGGCGCAACAATCGGGCAGATTGCCGACGCAGGCCGAAATTGATGCCGCCCGCGCCCGCGTCGGCTGGCAACACCTGGTGGTCACGCCGCAGCAAATTCACCTGAAGCAGCCCGGCATGGCGCTCACGTTGAACGGCATTGCGCAGGGATTTGCGGGCGACCTGGCCAAGGCGGCACTGCTCTCGCACGGCATTGGGCATGCGCTGCTGGACACGGGTGAGTGGTCGGCCATGGGCCACAGCCCCGAGGGCAATGGATGGCGTTTGGGCGTCGAAGACCCGCGCAAAACCGGCGCACTTGTTGCCCAACTGGCGCTGGACGGGCGGGCCGTAGCCAC
>JANMCB010000530.1:0-3483 GCA_031360805.1 Rhodoferax sp. | reverse complement strand
GCGGCGAGCTCCAGCGCGCGGGCCTGCACTTTTTGCGCAAACACGGCCGGTTTGGCGATGTCGTCCACCAGGCGCCAGTCTTTGGCTTTTTGGCCGCGCACGCCTTCCACGCTGGTGCAAAAAATGTCCGCCAGGTCATGGCGCACATGGCGTTTGTCGGTCACGCGGGTCAGGCCGCCGGTGCCCGGCAAAACGCCCAGCAACGGCACCTCGGGCAGGCTGACGGCGCTGGCGCGGTCGTCCACCAGAATGATTTCATCGCACGCCAGTGCCATTTCGTAGCCGCCGCCGGCGCAGGCACCGTTCACCGCCGCCAGAAACTTCAGGCCGCTGTATTTGGACGAATCTTCCAGGCCGTTGCGGGTTTCATTGGTGAACTTGCAAAAATTGACCTTCCAGGCGTGGCTGCTGACGCCCAGCATGAAGATGTTGGCGCCTGAGCAGAACACCTTGTCTTTGGCGCTGGTGACCACCACGGTGCGCACTTCGGGGTGCTCGAAACGGATGCGGTTGATGGCGTCGTTCAGCTCAATGTCAACGCCCAGGTCGTAACTGTTGAGCTTGAGTTTGTAGCCCGGGCGCAGGCCAGCGTTCTCGTCAAAATCGGCCTTCAGGGTGGCGACGGGGCCTTCAAACGCCAGCTTCCAATGGCGGTATTGCGAAGGGTGGGTCTGGTAATCGACTTGGGCAGGTGCCATGGCATCCTGACTGACAACAGCGTTCACAGGGGTCTCCTCAATGAGTGGCACTAAAGTGCGTCTGAAACTTTAAATTTGGCGGAAAACGCATAATAATGCATCTTTCAGAACTCTGTCAAGCAGTATTACGCGGGCTTTTGAAAAACTTCAAATTTCGCGCGCCAACGCGACGCGCACCGTCTCGCGCAGCTTCACAAAGGTGGGTTCCAGTGGCTGGGCGCTGGTGTCCACCTTGAATTGCGCCTTTGAATAAAACGCCGAGCGTCCCGCCAGAATGCCCTTGAGGTCGGCCATGGCCTCTTTGCTGGCCGCCATCGGGCGCAAGTCGCCCTGCGCCATCACGCGTTTCATGTGGTCTTCCGGCTCGGCCTGCAACCAAACCGTGGTGCAGCGGGCCAGCAGCAGGTTGAACGTGGCAGCGTCTGACACCACCCCGCCCGGCGTTGCAATCACGGCTGCGGAATGGCTTTTTACGACCTCGTCCAGCGCCCGGCGTTCGTAGCGCCGGTAAGCATTGACGCCATACAGCGCCTGTATTTCCGCGACACTGCAACCCGCCAGTTTTTCGATCTTGCGGCTTAATTCGATGAACGGGCAATCCAGATCCAGCGCCAGCATCTGGCCCAGCGTAGATTTGCCGGCGCCACGCAACCCCACCAGTGCCACCAGCGGGCTGGGCATCACCTGGCCAGCCGTGCCGCTGCTTGAAAGCAGCTCGGCAATGTTGGTCCGCACGCGTTGCAACGCGGCCTCGTCGCACGGCGCCAGCAGCTCGCGGATCAACAGCCATTCCGGGCTGGACGTGGTGATGTCGCCCACCAGTTCGCTCACCGGGCACTGCAACGCGCCGGCCACTTGAAGCAGCACCAGCACGGACGCATTGCCAACGCCGTACTCCATATTGGCCAGGTGCCGCTCGGACACATCGGCAGCGGCCGCCAGCGCCTTGCGGGTCATGCCCCGGCGCGCCCGAAGGCCGGCCACGCGCTTGCCCAGGCCCACCAGGAACGGGTTTTTGTCGTCAGCAGTACCGTGCGGCACAGTGGCGGCATCATGGGTTACGGTCTGCGAATTGGCGTGCAATATAGTGCTTGACATGATGTTTGAAAGATATTATCGTTTGCACACGCACAATAATTCATATTTGCGAATTGTGCAAATCGTTTTGGGGTCTAACGCCGTTCAAAATCGCAATAAAATTAACTCACAGGTTAATTTTTACCGCTCAAAAACGTAAAAATTGGCAAAAAATCAATAAAATTGACTTCTAGCCCTCGTATTATATAGAAAGTTTGCTAGTTTTTATATAGCATTTTTGTTTTCGCCGATTTGGTCATTGAATTCCCGTTGATTCATTCACCGCCAACCGGGTCACCCCTTTCACCATGCACCCCACCCCGCAAATCCCCTCGCCCAGCGCCACCTTCAACATCGCACAGCACTTGCTGGAACGCAACGGAGGACGGCCCGGAAAAACCGCTTTCATTGACGACCACGGCAGCATTGGCTACGGTGAGCTGGCCCAACACATCCGCCATCTGGCGGGCGCGCTGGTCGCCAGCGGTTTGCGGCGCGAGGAGCGCGTGTTGCTGTTGATGCACGACTGCATCGATTGGCCGGTGAGTTTTTTGGCGGCGCTGTACGCCGGGCTGGTGCCGGTAGCCGTCAACACATTGCTCACGGCAGACGACTACGCCTACATGCTGCAGCACAGCCGCGCGCAGGCGGTGCTGGTGTCCGGGGCACTGCTGCCCACCTTGCAGGCAGCGATTCAACAAGGGCCCAACGAGGTCGCACAGGTGATCGTCTCTCGCGCTTCCGGGCCGCTGCCTTCGAATTGCGTCGCCCTGGAGGCGTTTGTCAGCGGCAAGCCCGAACTGGCCTCCCCGGCGGCCACCCGCGCGGACGACCCGGGCTTCTGGCTGTATTCATCCGGCTCCACGGGTCGCCCAAAAGGCACCGTTCACACCCATGCCAACCTGTACTGGACGGCAGAACTTTACGGCACGCCCGTACTGGGATTGACCGAAGCGGACGTGTGTTTCTCTGCGGCAAAGCTGTTTTTTGCCTACGGCCTGGGCAACGGGCTCACCTTTCCAATGAGCGTTGGCGCCACCACCCTCTTGATGGCGGAGCGCCCCACCCCCGACGCCACCTTCAAGCGCTGGCGTGGCGAGGTCGGCGGCCTGCGGCCCAGCGTGTTTTTTGGCGCGCCCACCGGCTTTGCCGGCATGCTGGCCGCGCCCAATTTACCGGCCAAAAGCGACGTCGCACTGCGCCTTGCGTCATCGGCAGGCGAGGCCTTGCCGGCCGACCTGGGCGAGCGCTTCACGGCGCATTTCGGTGTGGAGATCATTGACGGCATAGGTTCGACGGAAATGCTGCACATCTTCCTGTCGAACATTCCCGGCAAAGTGCGCTATGGCACGACTGGCTGGCCAGTGCCCGGCTACGCGCTGGAACTCCGCGGTGACGATGGCCAACCCGTGCCCGATGGAGAAACCGGCGACCTGTACATTCAGGGCCCCAGCGCAGCGCTGATGTACTGGGCCAACCGCGAGAAGTCGCGCGAGACTTTCCAGGGCGCCTGGACCAAAAGCGGCGACAAATATGTGCGCAACGCCGATGGCACTTACACCTACTCGGGCCGCAGCGACGACATGCTCAAGGTCAGCGGCATTTATGTGTCGCCGTTTGAAGTCGAAGCCACGCTGATGCAGCACCCGGCCGTGCTGGAAGCTGCCGTCATTGGCGTGCTGGACGCCGAGGGATTGACCAAAACCAA
>JANMCB010000501.1:0-1768 GCA_031360805.1 Rhodoferax sp. | reverse complement strand
TGCAGGCCCTGGCGACTACTTCAAGCAACAGGCGAAGCTGTGAGGGAATGTGGCCTTCAACCCGCTGCTTTTCGACCAGGTAGCGGGTGAGCGATATCTTGTTAGCCATCAGAGGTCTCCGTCGGTTTGATTGTCTGTTCGTGGGCGGCTACTGTAGCGCGCGGCTGACGACTTCGCGCACATCATTGCTCAGGTCCGGCTTGGCGGCGACCCGCGCAATCGCTTCTCTTGCGGCACTGCGGTAGGGTTCGACCAGGCGGCTCCAGCGGTCCAGCGCCCGGGCCAGACGGGCGGCGACCTGGGGGTTGATGTTGTCCAGTTCCATCACGCGTTCGCTCCAATACACATAACCGGCGGCATCGGGTCGGTGAAAGGCGCCTGGGTTGGCGCTGCAGTAGCTGAAGATCAGGCTGCGGGCGCGGTTGGGGTTGTTCAGGTTGAAGTCGGGGTGCTGCATCAGTTGCCGCACCGCCGGCAGCACCTCTCCAGTTCGGTCACACGCCCCAGCTTGCAATGCAAACCATTTGTCCAGCACCAGTGGGTCGTTTTTGAACAGGGCGTGGAACTTCGAAAGTGCCGCAGCAGCCAGTGGATGGCCACTATTGACCAAAGCGCTCAGCGCGCTGAGCCGGTCGGTCATGTTGGCGGCGTCCTTGAAGCGCTGCAGGGCACGGCCAGGCCAGACTGCATCGCCAGTGTGCCTCGCGGCCAGGCAAAGCTGGCCAAGGGCCATGCCGGCCAGGGCACGCCTGCCGCTTGAGACCGGATCGGGTTGGTAGGCGCCGTTGTCCTTGTGCGCGTCAAACGCCCACACCCAGTCCGCCAGCAGTTCCCTCGCAAGCTGTTCGCGCATGGCTTCGCGGACAACGTGGACGCGCTGCGGGTTCACCGTTTCAAGCTGCTCGGCGATGTAGGTTTCTGAAGGCAAAGTCAGCACCAGCTCCTTGAACGCTGCATCCAGCGTGGCGTGGCGCAGCACGGTACGCAACGCGTTGACAACCGGGTCGGCCATCGGCGCAGCATCGACCGAATTGGCAGCTTGGTTGATCAATTCCACCGCACTTCGCAGCATCAGGCGTTGTCCTGCCTCCCAACGGTTGAACGGATCGGAGTCGCAGCCGAGCAGCGTGAGCAGTTGGGTGTCGGTGTAGTCAAAGTCCAGCACCACCGGTGCAGAGAAGCCCCGCAAGATCGATGGAACCGGCTCGGCTGCCACGTTGACAAAGCTCAGAGTTTCGGTGGGTTGCGTCAACACGAAAATGCGTGAACCAGCGCCCGCAGCCAGCTCGTCGGCGAGTTGCAGGGGCTGGTCCTGGCCATCTGGCCCGATCAGGCCCAGTCCCACCGGAATGACAAACGGCTCCTTGAGCGGTTGGCCCGGCGTGGGTGCGCAGCTTTGAGTCAAGGTGAGCGCATAGGTCTTCGTCATTGCATCATAGTGACCCACCGCCCTGACGCGGGGTGTGCCTGCCTGGGCATACCAGCGTTTGAAATCGGGCAGCAGTTGCGCCAGGTCTGAAGCCGGGTTCGCATCGGCAATGGCCTGGGCGAATTCGTCGCAGGTCACAGCCTGGCCGTCATGGCGGGCGAAGTAAAGCGCCATGCCTTTGGCAAAGCCTTTTCGGCCCGTCGGGTCGCCGCTGCCTTCAGCCGCCAGGGTTTGCATCATGCGCACCACCTCCGCACCCTTTTCGTAAATCGTGACGGTGTAGAAGTTGTTGATCTCCAGGTAGCTGTCCGGTCGCACCGGGTGGGCCATGGGGCCGGC
>JANMCB010000462.1:0-6007 GCA_031360805.1 Rhodoferax sp. | reverse complement strand
CAAACCCGACCTTCGCACCCAGTGTCCAAATTCACCTGGACGCTGCTGACCTACGGTCTCTATTCCGGCAGTTCGGCAAACCCTCCCTAGCGTTGGCGCGAGACACGTCGCAACCGGCCAGAAGCTAAGACTGGCGGTTTGGAAAAATCAAACCATGCAAGCCACCCTTGCGTACAAATGGTTTCCAGGTGCCTTGGGGTTGGGCCAGCCGGTCGGCTACGGCCCACCACGCGCTCGGGTTCACGCCGATGCCCATGTGGCTGGCTATTACCTCGATATTTTCAGTGTTGAGATTCATCGGGCTCGGGGCTTGAAGACTGGCTTGCCAGGCCACGATGCCATCACTTCGTGAGTAAACCGAGGTGGTTGGCACAGGCGGCGCAGCGGGCAGGTCATAGCGGGTGGAATCGTGATCAATTTTGCGCCCGCTTGTCAGTTCATAAATTCGCCAGGCGTTGGTGCTTTTGGGGGAGCCCGAAAACGGGGTTCCCAGAGTGATGACACCACGAACCATCTCGGGCAAGAGCTTGGCGAGCTCTCTGGCGTATACCCCGCCCAAGCTCCAGCCAATCAGGCTCACCTTTTGTCCGGTTGCTGCAAATGTTTCCTTGACTTGCCGCGAAGCCGCATCGAGCACCCCGGCTCGGGCACCGAAGTTGAAGCCCTGGTTCCAGCCTGAAACCCTGTAGTTCAAATGTTGCAGGTATCGGCGAAGTGGGTAGGTCGAGCCATCGCTTGCGCTCAATCCGGGGAACACAATCACCGGGTGGCCATCGCCAGGCGGTGCGCGTTTGAGCGTTGGCCAGGCAGGCAGGACCGCGCCAAATTCCCAAACGGCCCGAAACTCCATGGCCAGCAAAAATAGATTGGGTGGCGCGTGGTCGTTGACCTTGCGCGGAACCTGAGTGCTGGCCATGGCGGGTGACGTCATCGTAGTACGGCAGCGCGGATGTCAGAGGTTGGCAACGCGCTACAGTGTTTTTGCTGTTTGAAGAAGAACGACAGTAGCAGCTTTTTCTCAGTGGGTCTGTGCGAAGGGCCCCTTTGCTGCGAATTCTGTGGCCTAGGCGAGCCGATTAGAGGGCTACCTCTTCGATTGCGTCTCCTGCGCGACCTGGACAGCGCGGGGTAGTACCGAGCGGTCAATTTTTATCCGTTATCCGTTACATGCCATGAAAAGAATGTCTCTGCTGTTCAAGTCGGGCCAAATCCCAACAGGCGCCGCGGCGTCTGCCAAAGTATTTTTTCACGCATTGTTGCGTCAGGCACGGCCCGGGCAAACAACTGCAAAAGCGGCCCATAGTCGATCCGGCTAGGCGCCTTCAGAAAGGGCCAGTCAGAAGCCCAAATGCAGTGGTTCGGACCAAACGCGTCGAGCAGCGCCGACGATGCCTTGTGCCTTCAAGTCCTGCAGTTCCTGTGTAGACGCGTCAAGCGACACGACGGCGATGCCTTTGAAGCGCCCCTGGCCTTCCTGAATGGCTGCCAGCATGCAGCGATTGTCAAAATCGTAGCCCGAGTTCGGTCCCACCAGCAAGGCATATTGCACCCCGTAGGTGTCCAGCACTTGGGCAAAATAGCCGGCGGTCCCGGTCTCCTGTCCGCATGGTCGGTAGTGCACGCCTTCGGCATGGGCAAAATTTGACGGGTCCAGCACATGGCAGTGGCAATCCACCTTTTGGGCGGTGTAGATGCTGGCATCCATCGTCGGCCAGATTTTGCCTTGCGGGGTCGCGCAGCCCAGCGCCCTTGTTGGAATGGTCATTGCAGCATTTTCACTGCAAGTTTCGCATGCGCCTCTCTGTTGCAGGCCAGAAGTCGCATTTTGTGGGCAAGGGATTTCGCCAATTGAAATCGATGCAGATTACGGCAACATGCGTTCAGTCGGTTTACCAGCCGGTTTTAAGGATTTAACCTTTTTTTTCAGGACAATTCATGAGCATCAACTTCAAGTCAACTTTCCACATGGCCCGTACCGCCATCGGCGTCACCGCCATGCTGGCACTCAGCACCGGTGTGCTCGCGCAGGCGGCTTACCCCGACCGGGCCGTCAGCCTGATCGTTCCTTTTGCCGCCGGTGGCCCAACCGATGTAATGGCCCGCATGATTGCGATTCCCATGGGCAAGTCGCTCGGGCAAACCGTGCTGGTTGAGAACGCAGTGGGTGCGGGCGGCACGATTGGTGCTGCCAAGGTGGCGCGGGCGGCGCCCAACGGCTATACGATTTTTCTGCACCACATGGGCATGTCCACCGCGCCGGCACTCTACAAGAAATTGTCGTTTGACCCGTTGAAGGACTTTGAATACATCGGCCAGGTGGCTGACGTGCCTATGACCCTGTTGGCGCGCAAGGATTTTCCCGCTACCAATTTCACCGAACTGCAGGCTTATCTGAAAGCCAACAAAGACAAGGTGTCTTTGGCCAATGCCGGGCTGGGCGCGGTATCGCATTTGTGTGGCCTGCTGTTCATGTCGGCGATTGGCGTTGACCTGACTACCGTGCCTTTTTCTGGCACTGGCCCGGCGATGAATGCACTGCTGGGCGGGCAGGTGGACCTGCTTTGCGACCAGACCACGCAGACGGTGCCCATCATCAAGGATGGCCGCGTCAAGGTTTTTGGCGTGACGACTTTGAACCGTCTGGCGGCTTTGCCCAATGTGCCCACGCTGGATGAGCAGGGGCTCAAGGGGTTTGAGGTCAAGGTCTGGCATGGCATGTACGCGCCCAAAGGCACGCCGCCGGCCATACTGGATAAAGTAGGTGTCGCACTACGCGCCGCGATGGCCGACCCTGCAGTCAAGCAGCGCCTGACTGACTTAAGCTCTGATATTGTGAGCGCTGACAAAATGACGCCAGCCGGCCTGAAGACCTTTCTGGAATCAGAAACCGCAAAATGGGGCCCTGTGATCAAGAAAGCCGGCGTCTACGCGGATTAGTTTGTTTGATCGCAGCCCTGTCAGCCAGCAACTTTTGCACACTTAATCCAGAGCAATTAGGCAGTTGCATCTAGCGAACCGCTGCAGGAGAATATGCGGTTATCCGTTGAAAGACCTTAAAGGAGCCGGAATGACCGCAATTTTCAAACTCACGCTGGCTGCACCGCTGCTATTGGCAGGCGCCATGTTCGTCAGCAGTAGCGCTTTGGCGCAAGACAAATGGATCGTCGGCCAGTCTGCGCCGCTCTCGGGTGGCAACGCCAAGTTTGGCACTGACATCCGTGATGGCGCGCAGGCCTACTTTGCTTCGATCAATGCCAAAGGCGGCGTGAACGGCGGGCAGATCGAGTTGCTGTCGATCGACGACAAGAACGACCGCAAAACAGCGGGCGCCAACACCAAGACTTTGCTGGACAACAAAAATGTGGTGGCGCTGTTTGGCTATGCCTCTGCCACCCTGAGTCTGGATGCGTTGCCGCAGGCGGAATCAAAAAGTACGGCTTTTTTCGCGCCGTTTTCCGGGGCCGACCCGGTGCGGGTCAAAAGCCCGGTACTGTTCACCATCCGCGCCTCTTATGGCGAGGAAATGGACAAAATCCTCAACTTCTGGACCAGCTTGGGTTTCAAGCGCGTCACCGTCATGCATTACGACGACGAAGTGGGCAAGCAAAACCTGGCACTGGTGACGCAATACCTGAAAAAGATCAACCTGGTGCCCCAGGCGCTACCACTCAAGCGCAACGCTACTGTCGGCAAGCCCGAGATCGATGCCCTGCTGGCGCAGCAGCCCGATGTGCTGATCAACACGGTGTTGTCCGGCGCAGCGGCGCAAGTTCAAAAGGAACTGATCGGCATGGGTCGCATGCTGCCTACCTCCAGCCTGTCATTTGTGGGCGCGGACCAGTTTGTGAAAGCGGCGGGTGAAGCGGGTGCCGGCGTGTCGATCACGCAGGTGGTACCGAACCCGACGGCATCCATTCCCGTGGTTCGCGAGTGCGCCAAGGCACTGGAGGCAGCGGGCAGCAAAACGCCCATGAACACCACGCAGCTCGAAGCCTGCATCGGTGCCAAAATTTTGGTGGAAGGCATTCGGCGCGCCAAAAAGCCGGTCAACGCCAAGTCCGTACTGGAAGCCTTGGCCAGTCTGGGCAGCTATGACCTGGGCGGATTCAGCGTTGTTTTTGACGGCGGTTCTCAGCACGGCAGCAAGTTTGTGGAACTCGCCCGCGTGACCAAAGACGGGCGGCTGCTGACGCGCTGACCAGCACCGTTAGCGCAGCGTGCGCGCAAACAGCGCAAACAGTCGCTCCCAATGCCGCTCGGCGGCTGGCATGTTGTAAATGCCCACCCGTTTTGGGAACACAAAACCGTGCTCTACACCCGGGTACCACTCGATGCGATGGGCCACGCCAGCTTTTTTGAGCGACGCTTCGAGTTTCTCAATATCTGCCGGCGGCGCCCATTTGTCGGTTTCGGCACAGGCGAAGTAGCTTTCGCACTTGATGCGCGGCGCCATCTGGTGGGGTGAATCCGGCTGGTCGGTCGCCATGTTCGCGCCGTGAATGGATGCAATGCTGTTGATGCGGCCCGGAAATTCGGCCGCAGCCCACATCACGAATGGCCCGCTCATGCAATAGCCCACCGCGCCGATGCGCGCCGCGTTGGCCTCGGGTTGCGCATCTGCAAATTTCAAAATGGCAGCAGTGTCAACCACAGTCGTGCGGGCGTCCAGGGTGTCCATGTAGCCAAACATCTCGGCCATGCCCGCCTCGGTGCGTTCCTTCAACCAGAAATCCCGCGACTTGCGGTAATAAAGATTCGGCAGGATCACGTAGTAACCGACCGAGGCCAGCCTTCGCGCCATGTCGTGCAGTTCTTCGCGCTTGCCCGGCGCGTCCATGTAAAACAGCACGACCGGGTGCGGCCCGTTTTCGTCCGGATAGACCACAAAGGTGTTCATGGCGCCGTCGGCAGTGGGGATGTCCAGGTTTTTTTCGATCATGGCTTGGTTTCAGTTCTTGTCGTGTCGGGTTGAGGTGAAGCAGGGCCTTTACTTTATACCGCCCAGGCTGGTTGCTTCGGGGGCATGTGAAAATCAGGCCAAAGCAGCAAGCTCCCGTTCACCTGATCAACCTTTTCACACCATGTCCCTTCCTTTCGCAGCGCGTCTTCAGAATGTTGAAACTTCCGCCATTCGTGAGCTCTTCAAGCTCCTGGGCAGGCCCGGCATCATCAGCTTTGCGGGTGGCTTCCCGGACCCTGCCTTGTTTGATGTGGAAGGCATCCGCCAGGCGACGCAAGTGGCATTGAGCGACGCCACGGCTGGTCCGGTGTTGCAGTATGGCGCGACCGAAGGCTGGAGCCCGCTGCGCGAGGCCTTGAGCCATCACATGGCCAAAAAAGGCATCACCGCCACGTCCGCAGAGATCATCACGACCACCGGCAGCCAGCAGGCGCTGGACCTGATCGGCAAAACCATGATCGACCCTGGCGACAAGGTCATCGTCGAAGGACCCACGTTTTTGGCCACGATCCAGTGCTTTCGCCTGTATGGCGCCGACATCGTGAGCGCGCCGATTGACGCCGACGGCGTGCGCGTGGACGAGCTGGAGCGCCTTATCGTGGAGCACAACCCGAAGTTCATTTACCTGGTGCCCACCTTTGGCAACCCCAGCGGCGCCATGCTCAGCCTGGCACGGCGCAAGCGCGTGCTGGAACTGGCCGCGCAGTACCAGGTGCTGGTGGTGGAAGACGACCCCTATGGCGAGCTTTATTTTGGTGAGCCGCCACCGCCCAGCCTGCTGGCATTGAGCGACAGCGTGCCGGGCTCGCGTGAATGGATTGCCTACTGCGGCTCCTTCAGCAAAGTACTCAGCCCTGGCCTGCGCGTCGGCTGGCTGATCGCCCAGCCCCAACTGCTGGCGAACGCCGTCATGTGCAAGCAGTTCAGCGACGCCCACACCAGCAATTTGACGCAGGCCATCGCCGCCAACTACCTCGGCCTGAACCGCATGGACGCAGCGCTTGCAGTCGTACGCAAAACCTACGCAGAGCGCGCCCAGACCATGGC
>JANMCB010000454.1:0-12570 GCA_031360805.1 Rhodoferax sp. | reverse complement strand
CCCCGAGCAAGGCACGGCCCCCTCGGGGGGCAGCGCAGCACACAGAGTGGCAAGCGTGGGGGCAATGTTCGTTGACTTCTCCGATGTCTGGCTGGCCTACAACGACGAACTGCTGGCGCAGAAACACTTCGCTGTCGAAGCGATTGACCTGCGGGTTCGCCAAGGCGAGTTCATCGCCATCGTCGGGCCGTCGGGCTGCGGCAAGTCCACCTTCATGAAGCTCACGACCGGGTTGAAAATGCCCTCCAGGGGCAAGATCCTGATCGACCAGCAAACCGTGACCGGCCCGCTCAAAATTTCGGGCATGGCGTTTCAGGCGCCGTCGCTGCTGCCGTGGCGCACGACCGTGGACAACGTGCTGCTGCCGCTTGAGATCGTCGAGCCCTACCGCAGCAACTTCAAAACGCAACGCAAAGTCTACGTGGAGCGCGCCCGCAAGCTGCTGCAAAAGGTCGGTTTGGGTGGCTATGAAGACAAGTTCCCGTGGGAGCTTTCGGGCGGCATGCAGCAACGCGCCAGCATCTGCCGTGCGTTGATTCATGAACCCAAAATGCTGTTGCTGGACGAGCCGTTTGGCGCGCTGGACGCCTTCACGCGCGAAGAACTGTGGTGTATTTTGCGCGACCTGTGGACCGAGCAGAAATTCAACGTCATTCTGGTCACGCACGATCTGCGCGAGTCCGTTTTTCTGGCCGATACGGTTTACGTGATGAGCAAAAGCCCTGGCCGCTTTGTCGTCAAACGTGACATCGACCTGCCCCGCCCGCGCGACCTTGAAGTGACCTACACCCGCGAATTCACCGATATCGTGCACGAACTGCGCTCGCACATTGGTGCAATACGTCAAACCGGGCAAGGCGCCTCCGTCAAATCATGAACAAGAAGCAAATCGAACGCTGGTCGCCGTGGTTTCTGCTGGTTGCGATTTTGCTGCTGTGGCAGGGCATCTGCTCGGCCTTCAATGTGTCGGAATTCATCTTCCCGAGTCCATGGCGCATCTGGACACAGTTTTGGGAATTCAAGGCGGTCATCGCAGGCCACGCCTGGCGCACTTACTGGGTGACCATGGCGGGTTTTGGCATCGCCATCGTGGTCGGTGTCCTCTTGGGCTTTGTCATTGGCAGTTCGCGCCTGGCCTATGCGGCGGTGTACCCGCTGATGACCGCCTTCAACGCCTTGCCCAAAGCCGCATTTGTGCCGATCCTGGTGGTCTGGTTCGGCATTGGCGTGGGGCCTGCGATTCTCACAGCGTTTTTGATCAGCTTCTTCCCGATCATGGTCAACATCGCCACTGGCCTTGCCACGCTGGAGCCAGAGCTGGAAGACGTGCTTCGCGTGCTGGGCGCCAAGCGCTGGGACGTGCTGGTCAAGGTCGGCCTGCCACGCTCCATGCCGTACTTTTACGGCTCGCTCAAAGTCGCGATCACGCTGGCTTTTGTTGGCACCACGGTGAGCGAAATGACCGCTGCCAACGAGGGCATTGGCTACCTGCTGATTTCGGCCGGGTCGTCGATGCAGATGGGGCTTGCCTTTGCCGGCCTTCTGGTGGTGGGCGCCATGGCAATGGCCATGTACGAACTGTTCAGTGCGATTGAAAACCACACCACGGGCTGGGCGCATCGCGGAAGCCAGAATAGTTAGCCGCCATGCCTTGGCACGCCAGGCTGGACCTCGACTACACCCGCCCTGATGAGCGAACCATCGCCCGCCATCAGCACGATGGCCCCTTGCGTATTCTGCAAAGCCTGTACCCGGAAGGTGACGGCATCTGCCACAACGTACTGGTTCATCCACCCGGCGGGCTGGTTGGGGGCGACACGCTTGACATCCACATCACAGCACAGGGCGGCGCGCACGGGCTGGTGACAACGCCCGGCGCAACGCGCTTTTACAAGTCAGACGGCGAGCCCGCGCTGCAGCGCACTGGCATCTCACTGCAAGGCGATGCGCGGCTGGAGTGGCTGCCCATGGAGGCGATTTGCTATAGCGGCTGCCTGGCCGAAAACCGCCTGCACCTGACGCTTGCCGACGCTGCGGAATTCATCGGATGGGACGTCACTGCGTTCGGCCTGCCGAATGCCAACGCACCGTTTGAACGCGGCAGCTTTTGCCAGCACATCGAGGTGCCTGGACTGTGGCTGGAGCGCGGCCAGCTCGATGCGGCCGATGCCCGGTTGATGCAAGGCCCGCTGGGTCTGGCCGGCCACAACTGCATGGCGTCAATTTTTTTTGTTACCGCCAGCCGGCTGGAGCGTGGCCGCAAACAGCGTGCACTGGACGCTGCGCGAGCACTGATCGAGCCGCACGCGCTTCACGCCACGGCAGGCGCCACCAGTCCGAATGACCGTGTGGTCGTGGTGCGGGTTCTGGCGCCATTGACCGAACCGGTGATGCACTTACTCAGGCAGATCTGGACGGCCTGGCGTCACGAGCTGTGGGACCTAAGTGCCGCCCCGCCGCGCATTTGGACGACCTGATGTCAGACTGGCGGGTTGCACGCCTACCAGGCCCGGCGCACGGTTTGTGACCACCGCACCAGCTGCGCATCATGGAACAGGCGCGATTGCTAAAATGCTATATCCATAGTAGCAAACTTTATATATAATACGAGGGCTAGAGGCCAAAATGATCACTAATTTGGCAATTTTGGGCGCTTTTGACACTCAATAAACCCAAATTGGGTATGTTGACCACAAAAATCACTCAATGCGCGGCCTTGTCGCCCCACAGCTGTTTCAGGCGCGCGTCGCGGCCGCAGTTGGAGCGGTAGTACTTGTAACGCAGCGGATTTTTTTTGTAATAGTCCTGGTGGTACTCCTCAGCCGGGTAAAAGGTGGTGGCCAGCACCACTTCGGTAACCACCGGCTCCTTGAACGGTTTGGATTTTTCAAGGGCATTGCGAGAGTCCTGCGCGATTTTCAGCTGCGCCGCGTCCTGCGCAAAAATGGCGGTGCGATACGGCGAGCCCCGGTCACAAAACTGCTGGTCTTTGGTGGTGGGGTCAATCGTGAACCAAAAGTGCTCGACCAGTTTCGAATAACTGACCTTGGTTGGGTCATACACAATCTCGACCGCTTCGGCATGGCCCGTTCCGTGGCCAGAGACCTGATCGTAGGTGGGGTTGGCAGTTTTGCCGCCGATGTAGCCAGAGGTGGTGGAGAGTACGCCGGGCAGTTTGTCAAAATCTGACTCCACGCACCAGAAGCAGCCGCCGGCAAAGGTGGCCTTGGCGGTTGCGGTTGCACTGGACATTGGCGCTTTTGCAGCAGGCGTGGTGCTGGTTTGGGCGAGGTTCTGCGCACCTGCCAGCGTGGTTGCACCGAGCAACACCATCTTGCAGGCTGCTCCCGACAGCCGACGCCAAACTGGCGCAAACGTCGCATCGACAAACTCATTTGGGAATTGAAAGGTGTTCATGGTTTTCAGCATTGTTTAGGGATGCCGGTTGGTGGTTGCAGGTTAGTTTTCCTTGGATCTTGGTCGCACTCGTCAGCGAATCCTTTCATGGACCCGATGGGTTTGACGCCAATATGACATGCGGGTTCCCGTGGCGCGAACGGTTGAGAATCCTCTGCTAACATCTTTTAAGCAGGCTTCGGGAGTTGGCGCGATCGGCAATCTCACCTGGCGGCTATTCTTTCAATACCATCAGCATCAGGGAGTCCACCGTGAAATTTCAAACCCCAATCCTCGCCTTCATCGCCAGTTGCACTCTGGTAGCTTGCGGCGGCGGCGGCACTGCCGCGACCACGCCAGCGACAACATCAACTGCAAACACCTTGGTCTTCGTCAGCACGGCCAATGCCAAAGCGGTCGGATCTGTGGCACTGGAAGCGACGGGCAACCCACTGGCATTCATGGGAACCTCCGGCTTGCTCATTGCTGTCGGAAACAACCCGACCGCAAGCCTTTTTACTCAACCACAACCCTGTACCACGGGCGGCACTGCGGTCATCAGCGGGAGCGTGGTCAATTTGACCCAGTTGCGTGCAGGTGACCGGCTCACCGCTACTTTCAACAACTGCGGTATCGCGGCGGTTCTGGGGAGGTCGGTGACTCTTTCCGGCAGCACCACGTCGGTTGTTACCAGTTCGACAACGACACGCGCGTCGCTCGTCTCCAGCCTTGACAACCTGGGCGTGAGCTTCAACGGAAGCACGACGCAATTCACCGGCGATCAAAATGCGGATTTTGATGGCACCAATGCCAGTTCGCTGGTCTACGCCCTGACAGGCAAGAGCCTTACTGTCAAATCGACCACAGCAGGAGGTTTGCGCACCAATATCTGGCAAGACTACGCTCAAACCTTTGTGACGACTGGGAACAACACCAGCTACATCCTCGCCACAACGGTTCAGTCTGACAACCCGAACATTGCCACCCTGGGCGGCAAATTCGTTGTAACCACTTTGACGCCCGTGGTGCGCAACAACACGACCGGTTTGTTGACCTCGGGGTCGATCAGCGTGGTGGGTGCCTCCAGCACCCGTTTGATCGCGACAGTGAACGTTGGTGGCACCGTCACCATTCAGGTGGATGCCAATGGCGACGGGTTTTTTGAATCAACCGTCATAGGCACCACCGCTGAACTGACCAGCCTGCTGTAACGCCGAGTCGACTGAAACGCCCAGGCTTGTCAGCTCAATCGCCCAGGTCGATCACACCCGCCAGACGCAGGTTGTCTGGCGCGCCATAGCCGCTGATCACCACGGCGCGGGCAGCCTGACTGGCGATACCTTGCAATAACCCGATCACACACCGGATGGATGGTTTGTCCAGTGCGGCAAACGGATCGTCCAAGAGCGCGACTGAGGCGTTCGACGCGAAAGCCGCGGCCAGCCAGACTTTCCGCTTGGAGCCGGTTGACAACATGTAAAGCGGCTTGTCCATAAACTCGGTCAGCGACAGCCCTTCAATCAGCGTCGGCAAGCACTCGTCGTCAAACAGCGGCCAGAGGCGTCGCTGCTGTTCAAAATAGGCAATTGCAGTGATCGCGTCCTGCGCCGTGGAGCGCGGGTCAACCCAAAATACCGCGCGCCTGCAGGCTGCTGGCTGGGCGGTCAGGTCAAGTCCCTGTGCCAGTAATTTGACTCGCCCCGATTTCGGCTGCAAATCACCCGCCAGCAGTCGAAGCAGTGTCGTCTTGCCGCGGCCATCTCCCCCCTGCACCAAGGTCACGCCAGCACGAATCGCGGCGTGCAAATTAACCAGCAAGTCAAGTTCGGGGTAGCTGAAACTGAGGTCAGCGATTTCCAGCGCGACAGGCTGGTCCCTCTTGATAGAGACGGTGGATTGGGCGGATGGAAATGGAGGGGCCATGGGATACTTGAACATCGATACCAACAGGGAGGCCAGGCACACCATGGGAAAAGCGCGACTCAAAGCATTCAATGGTGGCCTGGTTGACGTAATCACCGTCATGGTAATTGAGATGAAAGTGCCTCACGCCAGCCAGGCGCTGCAGGCCTGACGCCCGATTCAACCACGCCTGAAGTGACCTCATGCCAATCCCGCGCAACCGCCGCCACAGCGCACTTGGAAAGCTGAACCCTCCCAGGTTGGGCCGCACGATTGACCGGGACCGGCTGTTTGAAGAGATCGAGCAGTTTTCTGCCGCGCCCGGTTTGTGGATTGCCGGCCCGCCCGGAATTGGCAAAACCACGCTGGTTGCCACCTACTTGAACCGACGCGCGCTGCCGTGTGTCTGGTTGCAGCTTGACGCAGGCGATATTGACCCCGCTACCTTTGTCCATTTTCTGGGCGCTGCGGCCGCACCGCTCGCAGGGCGGCTGCAATTGCGCCTGCCGCTGCCCAGCGCGGACGACCTGCGCGACGTGCCCGACCTGATTCGCCGCTGCTTTCGCCGCCTGGCCCTGACGCTGGATTTGCCCTGGGTGCTGGTGCTTGACAACGTGCAGGAGCTGGGCATTGCGCCACTGCTGCACGCCGGCATCGCCGCAGCACTGGCGGAACTGCCTGCGCAAGCGCACCTGATCGCCATCAGCCGCGAGCCGCCACCGGCGCAATACGCGCGGGCACTTTCAGGCCAGCAATTGACGCTGATTGAAGCCTCGTCGTTCCGCTTCAACGGCAGCGAAACAGAGCAACTGCTGACACTGCATGGCCGCAACTGGCAGGCTGAAGCCCTGCGCCAGGCCAGCGACGGTTGGGCAGCGGCCATGATCCTGATGCTGGCCGCGCGCAGCGACCTTGATGCCGGCACGGCGATTCACTCCGGCGCCACCCGGGACCGCCTGTTCGCTTTTTTTGCAGGCGAGGTGATGCAAAAAATGAGCGAAGCCGACGCAACCTCCTTGATGCACATCGCGTTTTTGCCCAGCGCCAGTGACGAAATGGCCATTGCCATAGCGGGCGACGTGAATGCGGCTCCACTCTTGGCCGATCTAGCCCGGCGCAGCCTGTTCACCGATTGCCGCACCGGCGGGGCGCCCACCTATACCTTTCATGCGCTTTTTGGCGAATTTTTGCGCGCACGGGCGGGCCAGATGCTGGACCGCCCGGGTCTGCAAGGCCTTCGCATAAAGGCCGCAAAAATTCTGGCAACCCACGGACAAACCGATGCCGCCATCACGCAACTGATCGATGCCGGCGCCTGGAACGATGCGCTGGCGCTGATCGTTGCGCACGGCGGTGCCTTTGTGGCACAGGGGCGTACCGCAGCGGTACGGGCGTGGCTGCTGGCATTGCCCGGGCCTCTTCAGGCGACGGCGCAAGCCGCCTACTGGCTTGGTTATTGCGAAATGGCCAGCGCCCCCGCTGACGCCGCAGACCACCTGACGCGGGCCCATGAAGGGTTCAACGCGATGGGCGACAGCCGTGGGGCGTTTTTTGCCGCCGCCGCAGCGGCCGATGCAACCATATCCGTCGGTGCCAGCCTGAACGCATTGGCGGTCTTGCTGCCCGTACTGAAAAGTTATGCGCCCACCTACCTGGTGAACCGTGACACCGAGAGCGACCTGCGTGTTTTGCCGGGCCTGCTGGCGGCGTTTGTTCACCTTGACACGGCCCATCCGCTGACCGCGCCCCTGGCTGATCTGGCCGAGCGCCTGCTGGACCAACCGCTCGCCGCCAGCCAGCGAATCTTGCTGGCCTCACTGGCCTACTACCTGCTGTGGACCGGCCAAAGCGCGCGGCTTGACCGCATCATGGTCAAGATCGACCGCATGTGCTCCAGCGCCGATGTGGCAGCGCCCACCTTGCTGCGCTGGTATGGCGTGGCTGTGTTGATTCGCTCCTTGCTGGGCCACGCCAGCGAGGCGCTTGACAGTGCAAGCCGCGCCCTGGCTCTGGTGCAACAAGGGCCAGAAGCAGCCCACGTCAAAGCGCATTTGATGATGGTGCTGGCCGCACTGGCGGCGCGAAACGGCGAATTGGCGCGCAAGCACCTGCGGGCCACCGCCCTCGTGCTGGACGCCACCAATGCGATTGACGAGACGACCTACGAGTTTCAGCGCGGTTTGTTGATGCTGCTGGATGGCGACTGGGCCAGCGCCGCCCTGTCCATGCAAGCCGCAGTGGCCAGCGGTCGCGCCAGTGGCTGGCCACTGCGTGAACACATTGCGCTTTTGGGTCAAACCCTGACCCTTGCGCAGACCGGTGCTTTCACCAAGGCAGAAGCAACGCTGATGGCTGTCAAAGCACACAGTTTCTATGCGGTTTGCCCCTGGCACCAATGGCTGGCCGCGTTGATCGAAGCGCAACTGGCCGACAAGCTTCAAGACACGCCGCGTTGCCTGCTCGCCATTGGGTGCGCTTTTTCCCTTGGCCGCAAGCATGGCTACGACTTTGGCCCCATGCCGTATTGCTGTGGCGACATGATGTCGCGTCTTGCATCACTGGCTCTTGCAAACGGGATCGATGCGCCTTTTGCACTGCAGATCATCCGCCGCTACGGCTTGCCTGCGCCCTCAGACGCCCACGAGAGTTGGCCCTGGGCGATCCGGATTCACACGCTGGGTCAATTCCGCATTGCGCATTCAGGCGATACGCCCAAGGCCTCACGCAAGGAAAGCCGCAAGCCCATGGACTTGCTGAAATTATTGGTCGCGCTGGGTGGCGCAGCCCGCGACGCTTCAGTACCCATCACACGGCTGAGTGCCGCCTTGTGGGTTGACGCAGAAGGCGATGCAGCGCGCAATTCGTTTGACAATGCTTTGCACCGCCTTCGCAAACTGCTGGGCGGCGACCAGCACGTGTTGCTTCATTCAGGCGGGCTCAGCCTGAATCCCGCCACTTGCTGGACGGATGTTTCGGCCTTTGAAGCAACGCTCGCACAGGCAGAGCACGCCCAACAGCACGCCGATGTGGCCCGACTGTCGGCCCTGACCGAGCGTCTGCTGGCGCTGTACCAGGGCGAGTTTTTGGCGGGTGACGAAGACCTTCCCGATGTGCTGGTCGCCCGTGAGCGCCTTCAGGCCCGCTTTACCCGCCAAATCGGGGCGATGGGCGCCAGCCTGGAGGCAAAAGGCAGTCTTGCAGCGGCGGCACAGGTATACCAGCGCGCGGTCGAGCAGCAACCACTGGCTGAAGATATCTACCGCCGCCTGATCGGCTGCCTGGTCGCGATGGGGCAGCCCGCCGAGGCCTACGAGGTGTATCGGCGCTGCAGGCATCAGTTGTCGGTGGTTCTTGGCATTCGCCCGTCCGCACAAACCGAAGCTTTGGTTGCGCAGATTCGTAACCTTTAGTGACACACTGAATCGGCCAGCGCGACAGCGGCTGACTGAAGTTCTCAATCGTTAAGCCATTTCTAGGCAGTCTGCTTCTATTCTGAGGGCCTGGGATGCGGCGGCAGTGTCCTGACGCAGGAACAGAACCTGCGGATTGATAAAAGCCGATCCAGCGATTTGAAATTCCAGGGGCCCAACATGTCAAACACACGACTTTCCAGCTTTGTCATTCTTTGCCTGAGTTTCCTTTCAGCGGTGCCCGCGCAGGCGGCGGCCCTGCTGCAAGCCTATGCGCTGTCAGCGGCTGGCGTATCTGCCTTTGGATCACAAGGTCCGTTTTCCTGTTCCACCTACCCTGTACGGCCCCAACGGCTATGTGTCAGCCTTTCCCGGATTTTCTGTGACGGGCGCTCTGGGGACCGGCTTCACCGTGGCAGGCTCAACCACCATCACGCTCAATATTCCGATCGTTTTCGGTACCGCTACGGACATAACCTACAGCCTCAATACCTTCAGCATTGTCTCGGGTTCGGGAACGCAATATGACCGCAATGGCGTGGTGGTTGCCGCCGGTCCGGGCGACCCGAACGGCGTCCCGGAACCCGGCACGCTGCCTCTTTTCGCACTGGCCTTTTTCGCAATCGGACGCGTCCGGAAATTGAAATGCCAGCATTGATTTGCTCACTCATCACCCAAAAGGAACTGACATGACTACCTATGACCATTCACGGCGCGACATTCTTCGCGGCTCGGCAGCCGCTGCCCTGCAACTCAGCCTCGGCCTGGGGCTCTCAAACGGTGCGCAAGCGCAAGCGCCGGTAGAACAGTTGCGCATTCTGTGCAGTGGCCCGGCCGGCAGCATTCCGGACATTGTGGCCAGGCGCATTGGCGAGCAGCTCACACCGGCGTACCCGCGCGGCGCGCTGGTGGACAACCGGCCTGGAGCGGCGGGCCAAATTGCCGTCAACGCCTTGAAGAACGCGCCTGCAGACGGCTCTACGGTGCTGTTGGCGCAAGGTGCGATTGCCACGGTCTACCCCTACCTGTACGCCAAGCTGGCTTACGACCCCATCGCCGATTTGCAGCCGGTATCACTGGCGGCCGAAATGACGCTGGGCATTGCCGTGGGTCCCGCTGTGCCAGACAGCGTCACCACCACGCGCGAGCTGGTGGACTGGATGCGCGCCAACCCCAAGCTGGCCAATGCCGCGTCGCCCGGTACGGGAACCTTGCCGCACCTGCTGGAAGCCATGCTGTTTCGGGACGCGGGCGTGGCCTGGCAGCATGTGGTTTACGCGGGCGGCCCGCCGGCACTGGTGGACTTGATGGGGGGCCAGGTCGCCGCGCTGGTGCTGCCCGAAGGCTTGTTGCGCCAGCACCGGGCTGCGGGCAAGCTGCGGGTGCTCGCCACTTCCGGCGCACAGCGCAGCACTTACCTGCCGGATGTGCCGACGCTGGTCGAACAGGGCTACCGTGACTTGGTCGTGCGTGAGTGGTTTGCGTTTTTCATGCCTGGCAAAGTACCCATGGCGATGGTGGAAAGCACCTCACAGGCCCTGCGCACCGCCATTGCACGGCCCGAGCTGGCCAGTGCCTTCGCAGTGGCTGGCATGGTGCCAGGTTCCAGCACGCCCGCCGTACTGACGGCCCGCATTGCGCAGGAGCAGCGCTACTGGGAGCCGATGCTTCGCACGTCCGGCATTCGGGCTGAATGATGCTCACCGCAACCAATGCCCCCGCCAACCCTGCGTTGGCAACAGAGCCCGCCCATGTGTGGGACAAGGCCGCCGAAGGCTGGAACAGCAACACTGCGTCCATCCAGGCCTGGCTTTGCGACATCACCGTGGCCATGCTGGACACCGCCCACATCAACACGGGTTCCCGCGTGCTGGACATCGCAGCCGGTGCGGGCAGCCAGACCCTGGACATTGCGCAACGCGTTGGCGCACAGGGGTACGTTCTGGCAACCGACATTTCACCCCGCATTCTGGCGCTGGCCCGAGCCAATGCGGCGGCAGCCGGTTTCACGCAGGTGCAAACACGGGTTGCTGATGCCCAGGCGCTCGGGCTGGCAGGGGCTGACTTCGACGCCGCCGTGTGCCGCCTCGGGTTGATGCTGTGCCCAGAGCCCCTGCGGGCGCTGCGGGAGGCGCGCGCGGCACTCAAACCGGGTGGCAGGTTTGCGGCCGTGGTGTTCTCCACACCGCCAAGTAACCCGTGCCTGACGCTGATGATGGCCACCGCGCTGAAGGCGGCAGGTGCACCCGGCAAATCCCCTTTTTCACCGGGCTCGCTGCTCAGTCTGGGCCAGCCCGGCTTGATGGCGCAACTGCTTCACGATGCCGGGTTTGTGCAGATTGAGTTGCAGGCGTTGGCAGCGCCATTTCGTCTGCCCAGCGCCAGGCACTATGTTGATTTTGTGCGAAGCTCCGGTTCACCCATCATGGAGATACTGGCGGGACTGGACGCCAGTGCGCAAGACCGCGCGTGGCGCGACATGCAAACGCAGCTCGACGTGTTCACCACCCCCACCGGCTGGGTCGGCCCGAACGAACTGCTGCTTGCGTCAGCTAAATCCGCCGGGTAACGCCCGCCCAATAGGGTTCGCGCAGTTTGCGTTTGAAGATCTTGCCGGTGTCCTCGCGCGGCATGTCCGCCTGAAAGGTGATCGTTTTCGGGACCTTGTAGGTCGCCAGCCTGCCTTTCAGAAAATGCTGAACATCGTCAGACGTCAGCGTGACACCCACCGCAGGTTGCACGGCACAAGCCAGTGCTTCGCCGAACTCGGCATCGGGAATGCCAAACACAGCGCAGTCCACCACGCCCGGCATCATTTGCAACGCCGCCTCAATTTCTGCCGGGTAAATGTTCACGCCGCCCGATATCACCAGGTCGGCAGAGCGATCCACAATGAACAAAAAACCATCTTCATCCAGGTAGCCGATGTCGCCCAGGGTCTTCAGGCCGTTGCGCTCCATTTTCTGGCGTGCCGCGTCATTGCCGATGTAGCTGAAATCGGCATAGGCGGGCTGGTTGACATAGATCAGCCCTGCCGTACCCTGCGGCACTGCATGGCCCTGTTCGTCCAGAATGGAAATCGTTGCGCCAGGCAGCGGCTTGCCGGCAGAGCCCGGCTTCTGCAATGCTTCATGGCTGTCAAGACGCGTCATGTAGCCCAACTCACTGGCACCGTAGGACTCATAGATGACCGGGCCCCACCACTCGATCATGGCGCGCTTCACATCCGGCGGACAGGGTGAGCCCGTGGACGCCACAAAGCGCATCGAACTCAGGTCATATTTCGCGCGCACCTCGGCCGGCAACCGCAGCATGCGCACATACATGGTGGGCACCAGGTAAGCGTGGGTGATGCGGTGCTCTGCAATCATGCGCAGGGTGTCTTCGGCATCAAACCGCGTCTGGATGAACAGATGGGCGCTTTCCAGGGACGCGCCAATTGAGTAGGAGTTGGGCGCGCTGTGGTACATCGGCGCGCTCACCAGCGCACGCATGCCAGGCTCGAAGCCCAGGCAATGCCGCAGGATCACCAGACCGCGCGCAGCTTGCTCGGGGGTGGAGGCAGCGCGGCGTATGCCCTTGGGCCTGCCGGTCGTGCCCGAGGTGTAAAACATGGCGCCACGCGGCGGGCTGGCGGGAATCTCCGCCGCCTGGGTTGCGTCGCGAAATGCGCCCCACGCGCGAACCCGGCCCAGGCCGTCAAAGCTGACATCGGTCCGAGGGTCGTTGTCAGGCAGGGCGACAAAAGTCTGCACGTCCTGCAGCGCCAATTCGCCAGCGCCATCCAGCAAACCCTGCAGCAGGGCTGCATCGGCAATGAACACCCGGGCGCCACCGTCGCTCAGGATGTATTGCACCTCGT
>JANMCB010000432.1:0-6426 GCA_031360805.1 Rhodoferax sp. | reverse complement strand
GCTGGCGGGGGCCGGTTCTTCGATGGAGATGGCTTGCGCTGAGTTCGGGCAGGCATTGGGCACCGCTTTTCAGGTGATTGACGATGTGCTGGACTATGACGGTGAACCGTCAATCATGGGCAAGAGCCTGGGCGACGACCTCCGCGAAGGCAAGACGACACTGCCCCTGATTTCGGCAATGCAGCGCGGAACGCCTGACCAGCGCAACTTGATTCGCAAGGCAATTGAAACTGGCGACGTGACTTTGATGGATCAAGTGGTGGGCATCGTCAGAGCAACGGGGGCCCTGCGCGTTTCACGTGACGCTGCAGCGATGGAAGCCCGACGCGCGATCGCAGCGGCCAGGCGTCTGCCGGTCAATCCCTATTCAGCCTGTTTGATAGAATTGGCTGCACAGCTTCTGGCGCGGGACCATTGACTAGCCAAGGAATTGTGGGTCAATACTTTTTGCCTGAAAAAATGCCGTGCATAAGGCATCCGGCGGGGTGTAGCTTAGCCTGGTAGAGCGCTACGTTCGGGACGTAGAGGCCGGAGGTTCGAATCCTCTCACCCCGACCAAATCCGTGGATTTTCCCGGATATCTACTCACAACAGTGACTTCGACGCCAGTCCTGCCTTTGTACACTCGGTTCTCAAACACTTCTTCAATATGTTGGCGCAAGTGCACAGCAGCATTAGGTAAATTCACTCTGACGTAGTACATTTTCAGACCATGGCCGCAGTTGACACCGCCCTTCGCGAACCCCCTCCCATTGCCCTTCCGGGGCTGGGCCGCGCACTCATTTCTGCTGGCAAGCTGGGACAGAAATCCGCGGAAGACATCTACCGCAAAGCTTCAACCAACCGCACCAGTTTTATTGCAGAGCTGACTGGGTCCGGCAATGTATCTGCCTCTGATCTGGCGCACACCTTGTCGTCGGCCTTTGCAGCGCCCTTGGTCGACCTGGACGCCATCGACGTCAATCGCCTGCCCAGAAATCTGTTGGACAACAAGATTTGCAGTGCCTACAGGGTGGTCGTTTTAAGCCGTAGAAACAACCGGCTCATCGTTGCTACTGCTGACCCTTCTGACCAGGAAGCCGCTGAGAAAATCAAATTCTCGACCCAGATGGGCGTGGACTGGGTCATTGCTGAATACGACAAGCTGTTGAAGATCGTCGAAACGCAGTCCACGACGACTGCCGAGACGATCGAAGACATCATTGGCAGTGAGTTCGAATTTGTCGAGGGTACAGCAGACGGGCTCAGCGATAGCGAACAATCGACCGCCGCCGAAATCGAAGATGCACCGGTCGTCAAGTTTCTGCACAAAATGCTGCTTGACGCCTTCAGCATGCGTGCCTCAGACCTGCATTTTGAGCCCTACGAGAACACATACCGGGTACGCTTTCGCATTGATGGGGAGCTTCGAGAGATCGCGGCGCCACCGGTTGCCATCAAGGACAAGCTGGCGTCACGCATCAAAGTGATCTCGCGGATGGATATCTCTGAAAAGCGAATTCCGCAGGACGGCAAGATGAAGCTCAAGATCGGACCCAACCGGGTTATCGATTTTCGCGTCAGCACGCTGCCAACACTGTTTGGCGAGAAAATCGTGATCCGGATCCTTGATCCCGGCGCCGCCAAACTTGGCATCGATGCACTGGGCTATGAACCGGAGGAAAAAGTCCGGCTGCTGCAGGCCATCGGTAGGCCCTACGGCATGATTCTGGTGACCGGGCCAACCGGCTCGGGAAAGACCGTTTCTCTTTACACCTGCCTGAATATTCTCAACAAGCCCGGTGTCAACATTGCAACGGCCGAAGACCCGTCTGAAATCAACATGCCTGGCATCAACCAGGTCAATGTGAACGAAAAAGCGGGATTGACGTTCGCGACCGCATTACGCTCATTTCTGCGCCAGGACCCGGACATCATCATGGTGGGCGAAATTCGCGATGCCGAAACGGCGGACATTTCGATGAAGGCCGCTCAAACTGGCCACCTGGTGCTTTCCACCGTCCACACCAACGACGCGCCAACCACCCTCACGCGCCTTCGCAATATGGGCATTGCCCCGTTCAACATTGCCTCCAGCGTCATTCTGATCTCGGCACAGCGCCTGGCGCGCCGGCTTTGCGCCACTTGCAAAGCACGGATTGACTTGCCAAAGAAAGCCTATCTTGATGCCGGGTTCGAACCCCAGGATCTGGATGGCTCATGGGTAAGTTACCGCCCCGTCGGGTGCTCAAGCTGCAACCTTGGCTACAAAGGCCGGGTTGGCATTTACCAGGTGATGCCCATCACCGAGGAAATCCAGCGCATTATTTTGCGGGACGGCACGGCACTTGACATCGCCACCCAGTCCGAGCTCGAAGGCGTGCGATCACTTAGGCAGTCTGGACTGTTGAAGGTCAAACAGGGGCTGACTTCGCTCGAAGAGGTAGTGGCCGTTACCAATGAGTAGCAATGAATAGAATTGAGCATTCTGGGGGAACCTATGGCAACAGCGGCGAAGTCCATCACTAGCAAGAAAAGCGTCAAGGAGTTTGTCTTCGAATGGGAGGGCAAAGATCGCAGCGGCAAGCAGGTCCGGGGTGAAACACGGGCGGCTGGAATGAACCAGGTGCAGTCGGCGTTGCGGCGCCAGGGAATCATACCCACCAAGCTCAAAAAGCGGCGCATGAGCGCAGGCAGTTCCATCAGGCCTAAAGACCTGGCAATTTTCACCCGGCAACTGGCGACCATGATGAAAGCTGGCGTGCCGTTGCTGCAGGCATTTGATATTGTGGGTCGCGGCAACCCCAATCCTCGCGTGACCAAGCTTTTGAATGACATCCGCACGGACGTGGAAACCGGCACTTCTTTGAGCGTGGCATTTCGCAAATTCCCGCTGTACTTTGACAACCTGTACTGCAACCTGGTGGAGGCAGGCGAATCCGCCGGTATTCTTGATCAGTTGCTGGACCGCCTGGCGGTTTACATGGAAAAGACCGAGGCCATCAAATCCAAGATCAAGTCTGCCCTGATGTACCCCATCAGCGTGCTGGTAGTGGCTTTTGTGGTGGTGGCGGTGATCATGATTTTCGTGATTCCCGCGTTCAAGGAGGTTTTCAGCAATTTTGGCGGCGAGCTTCCGATGCCAACCCTGGTCGTGATTGCGATGAGCGAGTTTTTTGTCAAATACTGGTATTTGATATTCGGCGGCCTTTTTGGCGGCTTTTACTTTTTCATGCAGGCCTGGCAGCGCAACGAGAAAGTGCAGATGTTCATGGACCGGGTGATGCTGAAACTGCCGATTTTTGGCGTTCTGGTCGACAAGTCCTGCATCGCGCGCTGGACCCGCACGCTGTCAACCATGTTTGCGGCCGGCGTACCGCTGGTTGAGGCTCTGGACTCTGTGGGTGGTGCTGCAGGCAATTCAGTCTATACAGCCGCCACCCTGAAAATCCAGCGCGAAGTGTCAACCGGCACCGGTTTGACGGTTGCCATGACCAATGTGAACCTGTTCCCGTCCATGGTGCTGCAAATGTGTTCCATTGGCGAAGAATCTGGCTCCATCGACCACATGCTTGGCAAGGCTGCTGATTTTTATGAGGCCGAAGTAGACGACATGGTGGCTGGCATTTCAAGCCTCATGGAACCCATCATCATCGTGATTCTGGGCACCATTATCGGGGGCATTGTGGTGGCCATGTACCTGCCGATCTTCAAATTGGGCCAGGTTGTTTGATGCTGGCGGCAGAGTGGCTGGACGCAGGTCTGCTCGGAATTTTTGGCCTGCTGGTGGGCAGCTTTTTGAACGTGGTGATCTATCGCCTGCCGAAAATGATGGAGAACCAGTGGGCTGCTGAATGTGCCGGTATAACCGGCAAAGAGGCTCCAGCTACACCGACTTTCAACCTGATGGTGCCACGCTCGCGCTGTCAGAACTGCGGCCACCAGATCCGCTGGTTCGAGAATATTCCCGTGGCCAGCTATGTGGCACTTCGCAGCAAATGCGCCGGTTGCGCTGCGGCCATCAGCCCGCGCTACCCTTTGGTTGAGTTGGCAACGGGTCTGCTGTTTGGCTGGGCGGGCTGGAAATGGGGCCTGTCCAGCACGGCGCTGGTCTGGTGTGCATTTTCTGCGGCAATTGTTGCGCTTGCGATGATCGACTGGGACACCACGTTCCTGCCGGATGACATCACCCTGCCCCTGCTTTGGGGCGGTCTGATTGCTGCCGCATTAAAGCTGACGGCGATCACTTTGACCGCGTCGCTGTGGGGTGCAGTTGCCGGGTATGTCTCGCTTTGGAGCATTTACTGGGCTTTCAAGCTGATCACCGGCAAGGAGGGGATGGGCTACGGCGACTTCAAGCTGTTTGCCGCACTCGGTGCCTGGTTTGGCTGGCAGGCGCTGGTCCCGATCATCCTGATGGCGTCGGTGATCGGCGCGGTTGTCGGGATCGCCATGAAGTTCAGTTCAGGCCTTCGGGAAGGCGGCTACATTCCGTTTGGTCCATTTTTGGCGGGTGCCGGGCTGACGGCCATGTTTTTCGGACCTCAGGCCATTCTGCAGTTTGTCGGACTTTGATGCATGGCGGGCGCGCATCGATTGGGGCTGACGGGCGGCATCGGTAGCGGCAAGAGTACCGCCGCCCAGTTCCTCTCAAATCTGGGTGCGGCTGTGATCGACGCCGATGCCATCTCCCGCGCCGTGACGGCACCAAAAGGGGCTGCCATAGCTGCGCTCTTGACCGAGTTCGGCGCTGATTGCATCACGCCACAAGGCGCCCTTGACCGCGACCGGATGCGCAGCCTGGTCTACAGCGACGCAAGCGCCCGAAAGCGGCTGGAGGCCATCGTGCACCCACTGGTCGGCCAGGAAATTGCCCGCCAGGCAGCTGCGGCGGTTCAGGCCGGCAGCCCTTGCCTGGTTTTTGACATTCCGCTGTTGGTGGAATCCAGTCGCTGGCGGCAGAATTTGCACCAGGTGCTGGTGATTGACTGCTCGGCAGAACGCCAGATCCAGCGCGTCATGGCACGCAGTGGTTTGGCACGCGAAGCCGTAGAGGCCATCATGCGCTCACAGGCACCGCGTGAGGTGAGGCTGCAAGGCAGCGATATCGTGATTTTCAACGATGCCGTCGATTTGACTCAACTGGAATCGGAAGTTACGCAGATCTGGCGGTGGTTCGGGCTATCATCTCAGTAGCGAAGAAGCACTTTGGAATCAGGAAAATCAGCGTGATACTTTACGAATATCCATTCAATGAACGAATTCGCACTTATCTGCGGATAGAGCATTTGTGCCAGCGACTGGCTGAGCTTGTGTCGCGCGATTCCCCCTTGGACCACCACTTCGCCCTGGCCACCATTTTTGAAATCATGGACGTCGGCGCCCGTGCCGACCTTAAATCCGACGTGCTGCGCGACCTGGAGAAGCAAAAGCAGACTCTCAACGGGTACCGGGGCAACCCGGCCATCGCAGAACGTGTTCTGGACGAAGTCATTTTCGATCTGGACCAGAAATTTGCCACGCTCAACGCCCTGGTGGGCAAGGCGGGCCACTCGCTGACCGAGAACGACTGGCTGATGAGTATTCGCAGCCGTGTGGGCATTCCGGGCGGCACTTGCGAGTTTGACCTGCCGGCCTACTACGCCTGGCAGCATGACGCGGTTGAAAAGCGCCGTGCCGACCTGCAGCGCTGGGTGGCCACGCTGGTGCCACTGGCCGATTCGGTGCGCATGCTGCTCAAGTTGCTGCGTGAATCCGGCGTGCCACAGAAAGTGGTTGCCACCGCCGGGCAGTTCCAGCAAAATCTGCCTCAGGGCCGGACCTTTCAACTGCTGCGCCTGGCGCTGAATTCCGAGCTCGGCCTGATCCCCGAAATCAGCGGCAACCGCCTGATGGTGTCAATTCGGCTGATGCGCCTGGAAGCCGATAACCACCTGCATTCAAGCGCCCAGGACTGCGCCTTTGAGCTAACCCTGTGCTCCTGAGTTTTTCGCGCGAGGGCCGTATGGAACCAATGAAACCAAAAATAGTCAGCTGCCCTGCCTGCGGCGGCGAGAGCGTTTACAGCAAGGACAACGTGTACCGGCCTTTTTGCAGTGCGCGCTGCAAGGGCATTGACCTGGGCGCGTGGGCGAGCGAAAGCTTCCGGATGCCGACCGACGCGCCACCCGATGACCAGGTTTATGGCGACGCACGGTTGCAATGATTGTGATGCCGGGTGGCCTTAAAAAACATCAAAATATTAACCTGCAGGTTAATATTGATCTCGGAAAATCGGTAAATTTGCCATTTTACCGATGAAATAGACCTCTAGCCCTCGTATCTATTAAATAGTTTGCTATACATAATATAGCATACAGAAACATGACTGAATGGGATCTGGATGCAGATTCAAACGCCTGATTACCCGCTGCACGGCATCAACCGTGTGTTTTGCCTGCGCGGTTT
>JANMCB010000430.1:0-3996 GCA_031360805.1 Rhodoferax sp. | reverse complement strand
TCAAAAACCAGCCCGCGCGCATACATGCCAGCCACCAAGCCCGCCGCAAATGCCGCCGCTGCCACATGCAGCAACGATGCCGCTTGTGCCATGGCAACAGGCTGTGCCAACGGCAACCACTGCCGTGTAGCTTCGGCGATCGGCCCCTTGACTGGGTCACGCCGCCACCAGGCCAGCAATCCCCGCCTCAACAGGCCTGTGTCGGCACCATCAGACTTCACTATTGACACCAGCAAACCCAGGTAAACAATGAAGTTCCAGAGAATGATTGCCCAAACAGAGGGTGCCAGTATGTCAATGATGGCCCTGCCCGCCAGCAAGTCAGTACCTAGCCCGAAAATCAGGCCGATGAATGCGGCAAGCAACAACCAGTACCAACGCCAGCCAGATCGCGCAAGCCACCGTGTGGCCTGTTGATCGCGAGGCTCGATGCGTTGCAACGCATGGGTCGCCCGCTCGGCGAGAAACCGCTGCGGTGCTGCATTGGCAGGAGCCGTTTGTGCTGCAAGCCGGCTCGCCCAGGCGCTGTCTTCAGCCGTCCACAACGGGCTGCCTTTGGCACTGTCGAAAGCGCGCACCAACAGCAGGCGGCGGGCAGTGAGTTCGTCCATCAGTGACTGCTCAGTCCATCCGCGAACGGGTCCGCGGCATCGCGCAGCAAGGTGGCTTCTGCCACGACAAATGCGCGGCCCCGGATGCGCGGAATCACCTGACCCTGTTCTCCCCACCGGTAGTGTGCCGAGAATCGGCTCCCAATAATGCTCTCCTGGCACCAGATGGCTCCAGGTTCGAGTTTGTCGTCAGCAGCCAGGCAGGCAAGCTTGGCACTGGTGCCGGTGCCACACGGTGAGCGGTCGTACGCGCCACCAGGACACAAGACAAAGTTACGGCTGTGGGCACTGGCATCGTGAGGCGGCCCAAAGAACTCGACGTGATCAATCCTGGCGCCTGCGTGTCCGCAGATTCCGTCGCGCTCGAGCGCCTGCGCGACCGCCATGGCCGCCCGTGTCAAACCGGGAATCGAAGCTGCAGCAAGAGCCATCGGCGCAGAGGCCACCAAAAAAAACCAGTTCCCACCCCATGCAACATCTCCTGTCACAACGCCCAGGCCCTGAACCTCCACTTGCACATCCTTGCGATAGCGATAACTGGGAACGTTTTCAATTTCAACCTCATTGCGGCTCAACAGATCAACCGCCACTTCCCCTACTGGTGTCTCAAATCTGTGTGTGCCCACGTCAATCTTTCCCATGTGCGCCAAGGTCACGGCAGCACCCATAGTGCCGTGGCCACACATGCCAAGGTACCCAACATTATTGAAAAAAATCAGGCCGGCAGCGCAAGCCGGGTTTGACGGCTCGCAAAGCAGCGCGCCCACCACCGCCTCATGCCCACGGGGCTCGTTCACTGCAAAACTTCGATACGCATCAAATTCATTGGCGAAGCGCAGCACCCGCTCAGCCAGCGGGCCACTGCCCAGTGCCGGCCCGCCCTCGATGATGATCCGGGTTGGTTCGCCTTCGGTATGGGAATCGATCACGCGCATGGTTGAAACTTCTTGATGTTAAAAAAGCATCTCAAAGACAGGGATGATATCCATGCTCAAAAGGCAGCGACACCAACCGTTTGCACGGCCACCGGCGCCATTGCGATGCGCCGCATTTGGGCGCCAGTTCAACACTCTTTTGACCTTGACTCGCCACCTCCTAAATTCGCAATCCCTGGAGGCCAAAGCTGATGCGGTCAGCATGTTGGTCAGCCCTGATGGATCGGCTGGTTAGGCCGGGCACCAACTTCGAATGGCTCTGCCGCGGCGCATTGGCCACTTGGGCCGAAAGCATCGCGACTGCGCTGGGGCCGCAGGCGTTGCAGGTTCCCCGGCGACGAATTTAGCTACAATTGTGGTAAATTTTTGCCAATTTCCCAAAATTTTGCCATTTACAAGAAAAAAGTGATACAAATAGCACTCTAGCCCTCGTATATTATACTTGTATAGCTATATTTAAAATAGCATTCCGCGTTATGGGAAATTAACAATAAATCGTAAACTATCGAGGCCACCCTCAAAAATCTACCTGAAGGATTGCGCATGAAGACTTCAATATCCGTCTCACGCCGACTGGCACTCGTCGGCACCGCCGCCTGGGTGGCAGCGCCTTCGCTGCATGCTCAAAGCGCCTGGCCGGCTGATCGACCGATCAAACTCATCGTTCCCTTTGCACCCGGTGGTTCCACCGATGGCATCACGCGGCAAATTGCAGACGAGTTGCGTGGCCGCATCGGGCAGGCGGTGGTGGTAGACAACCGCGCCGGCGCAGGTTCAACCCTGGGCACGGGCCAGGTCGCCAAAGCCGCGCCGGATGGTTACACGCTGCTGGTGTCAGTGATCAGCGCCTTCTCGGTAGGCTCCACGTTGTACCGCGGGCGTATTGACTGGGATCCGGACAAAAGCTTCGCCCACATCGCCGATATCCTGCGCACTCCCTATGTCTTGATGGCCAACAAAGCCGCACCGTTCTCCAGCCTGTCGGAGTTGTTCATCGTGGCGAAACGCAGTCCTGGCCTGAGTTACGCCACGTCGGGCGTAGGCTCCATTCCCCACCTGGTGATGTTGCGCTTTGCCAAAGCGGCGGGCATCGAGTTGACCCACATCCCCTATCGAGGCGGCGCACCCGCCGTCGCCGATGCCATTGGCGGCCAGGTGTCGATGGTGATGGACGGCCTGGCCGCAGCAGTGCCGCATCTGAAGTCTGGCGCGCTCAAGGGGTTGGGGCTGACCACCAATGTGCGCAGCGCCGTGTTGCCCGACGTACCCACCTTTGAGGAACAAGGGTTTGCAGGCAACGTTGTCGAAGGCTGGGCGGGTATCGCCGCACCCGCCGGCACGCCGCGCCCGATCCTGGAAAAACTTGCCAGCACAATCCGCGAAGTGATGGCCTTGCCCGCGCTGCAGGAGCGCTACCGTGCCGCCTCTTCCCTGCCCGGCAGCTTGTTGCTCGACGACATGCAGCGCTTTGTGCGCGCAGACGCCGAAACCTGGCGCCCGCTGGTGATTGCATCAGGCGCGACGGTGGATTAACCGTAGGCAGACCAGTAGACACAAGACGAAGGAGTATTCACATGAAACTCGCATTCCTGCACGGAACTGTCAAGCACATCGCACTCTCAACCACCTGTGCGCTGGTGGCTTTGGTGCCTCCAACCACTGCAGCACAGGTTGCCCCGAGCGCGCAGGAGGTTTCCAACTACAAAGGTCTGCACGCTGCTGCTCACCGTGGCGACGCGGCTCAAATTGAACAAGGGGTCCGCGCCAAGGCAGACTTGAACGCGCTGGATCGCAATGGCCGCACGCCACTGCATGTGGCCACCTTTGCCAAGCAACCGGAGGCGATTCGGCTGCTGGCCAAGGCGGGCGCCAACCTGAATGCGCTTGATTCCGATCGCTACGACGCCGTCACCATCGCTTCCGTCGCAGACGATGAAAACACGCTCAAACTCTTGCTGCAGCTCGGTGCCAGCGCCAGGCAGGTCACCAGCCGCTATGACGGCAGCGCGCTGATTGCTGCGGCGCACTTGGGCCACGACGGCGTGGTGCGCCAGCTCATCGCGGCAGGAGCGCCGTTGAACCTGGTGAACAATTTGCATTGGACGGCGGTGATTGAATCCATCGTGCTGGGCAATGGTGGCGCGCGTCATCAGGCAACCCTTCAAGCGTTGATCAGCGCCGGTGCCAGCCTGACACTCACCGACCGGCAGGGCAACACCCCGTTGCAATTGGCGAAATCACTCGGCTATGGCGAGATGGTGAAAATGCTCGAAGCGGCTGGCGCGAAGTAGCGTCAAGCAGCATGAAATTACGTGAGATCAGGTGGCAAAAGCCCCAGGCGAACATAGCCACTACATCTGCGGTAAAGCATAAAAAATGAACCTACAGGTTCATTTTTCCCGCCAGAATCGCCAAATTCACCAAAAAACCATCGAAATATGCCTCTAGCC
>JANMCB010000388.1:0-2431 GCA_031360805.1 Rhodoferax sp. | reverse complement strand
GTGGCAAGTGCCACGGGGATGCCGCCTGCGTCCAGGTAGTGCACGGCTTGCGCAATGGTGGCGAGTTGCGGGTCGGCGTCCAGGCCAAAGCTGGCCATTAAAACTTCGAAGCTCACGCGCTCCTGCCCTTGCGTTCCCATGTGGGTGAAGCGGGCGCCGTCGTAGTCAAACCCCAGCACATTGCGTGGCGCTTTGGTGGGGTCTTGAAGCCAGACGAACTGCGCATGCGGGTCAATGAAGCGTTTAATCAGCCAGGCACAGGCCATGCGGTCCACCCAGGGGCGCTCGCGGGTGGCCCAGCGCTTGCGCTGAAATTTGGCCGCATCCAGCCGTGCGATCTTGCCCGGCGCGGGATGGGGCTCGCCTTTGGAGAATCGGGTGTCGAAGGCCTGACGCAGCAGGGTCAGCATGGCGTCGTTCTTGAACGCCTCGTCACTCGGGTAGTAGTCGATCCGCTTGATGGCCAGCAGAGCCTCAGTGATGTTGCGCAGGCGCTTGCGGGCCTCTGCCTCTGGCAACGTCTGGAAAATGGAGAAAGCCAGCTTGACTGATTCATTCCAGACGGCATAGGCCTCAGCCCGGTCAAACTGGGCCAGCACGTCCTGCTTTTGCGCCTCGTCTTTGGGAGACAGCGTCAACACCGAAGCCTGCCCGCCGTTGTCGCGCACCTCCACCGCCAGCGCTTCGAGCGCGGGTGCTTCGCTCAAGGGCAGCACATAGGCGCCATCACGCAAAGCTGCACAGCCCAACGCCTTCAAGGCGCGCCAGATGCGCAGGCGAACCGCGTTGGGTTGGGTGGGCAGGGTAACCAGCAGAATGGACCACATAAAAGTCTGATTGGAATTGTTTTGAAATAAATACTACAAAATATGAAATTAAGTATACAAACAATTTTGAAGTTGGCAAATTCAGCCTCATTCAGACCGCGAAACTACAATTGCCGGTGCCTCCCAACCTCTAACTGAGATCGTCATGCAAGCCACTGCCCAACCCGCTACGAAACCCCAAAACCCCAATTTCTCATCAGGCCCGTGCGCCAAGCGCCCCGGCTATGACGTGAGCAAGCTGCAACTGGACACCCTGGGCCGCTCGCACCGCTCCGCATTGGGCAAAAAGGCGCTGGGCTTGGCGTGCTCTGAGACGGCGCGGATTCTGGGCCTGCCAGACGGTTACCGCGTTGCCGTCGTGCCGGGCTCTGACACGGGCGCCATCGAGATGGCGATGTGGTCGATGCTGGGCCCACGTGGCGTGGACGTGCTGGAGTGGGAGTCGTTCAGCGCGGGCTGGGTGACGGACATCGTCAAGCAGCTCAAACTGCCCAACACCCATGTGATCAAGGCCGACTACGGCGACATCACCGAGTTTTCAAAAGTCAACTTTGAACATGACGTGGTGTTTGTATGGAACGGCACCACCTCGGGCGTGAAAGTGCCCAATGGCGACTGGATTCCCGCTGACCGCAAAGGCTTAACGCTGTGCGATGCCACATCGGCCGTGTTCGCCATGGAGATGCCGTGGGACAAACTGGACGTGGTCACCTACTCGTGGCAAAAAGTGCTGGGCGGCGAGGGCGGCCATGGCATGCTGATCTTGAGCCCGCGCGCCGTCGAGCGCATCGAGGCTTACAACCCGCCTTGGCCGATGCCCAAAGTGTTCCGCATGAAGTCTGCGGGGAAGTTGACGGAAGGCCTGTTCAAGGGTGAGACCATCAATACACCTTCGATGCTGTGCGTGTCGGACTACCTGGACGCACTGAAGTGGGCCGAGAGCATTGGCGGCGTCAAAGGCACGATTGCGCGCAGTGAAGCAAACCTGAAAGTGATTGAAGATTTTGTGGCCGCGAACGACTGGATTTCCTTCCTGGCCCAGACACAAGCGACACGCTCGAACACCAGCGTTTGCCTGACCTTGAAGGCCACCGAAGAGCAGGTCAAGAAGATGGCGAAACTGCTGGAGACTGAAGGCGTTGCCTACGACATTGGCGCTTACAAGGACGCACCAGCGGGCTTGCGCATCTGGTGCGGCGCGACGGTGGAGCAGAGCGACTTGAAAGCGCTGATGCCGTGGCTGACTTGGGCTTACGCGCAGGCAACGCTTGCGGTGGCAGCTTAGGGTCGCCATGTTCAAAGTCAGAACCTACAACCAGATCTCCGTCAAAGGGCTGGAGCGCTTCCCGCGTCAATCGTATGAGGTGGGCAGCGACATCGGCAGCCCCGATGCGTTTTTGCTGCGCAGCCAGAAGCTGCAAGGCACCGAAGTGCCCAAGTCATTGCTTGCTGCGGCACGCGCCGGGGCGGGCACCAATAACGTACCGATTGCCGACTACAGCAAACTCGGCGTGGTCGTTTTCAACACGCCCGGTGCCAACGCCAACGCCGTCAAAGAGCTGGTGATGGCGGGCATGCTGCTGGCCACGCGTGGCATTCTGCCC
>JANMCB010000383.1:0-1504 GCA_031360805.1 Rhodoferax sp. | reverse complement strand
GCGGTTGGATGAAGTTTGGATGACGGTTGGATGGCCAGAAGCGATCAAGTGCCCGTTAAAATCAGGGCGAACCCGTCAGGTTACATCAGCTTGCGGGTTCTTGCCGTAACACCCCCGAATTGAGGATTTTCATGTCATTTTTCTCCGCCGTCGAGATGGCCCCGCGCGACCCAATTTTGGGCATCACCGAGCAATTTGCCGCCGATACCAATCCCAACAAGGTCAACCTGGGCGTGGGCGTCTATTACGACGACAACGGCAAGCTGCCCCTCTTGAAATGTGTTCAGGCCGCCGAAAAAGCCATGACCGACGACCCCAAGGCGCGTGGCTACCTGCCTATCGACGGCATTGCGGCTTACGACGCAGCCGTCAAGGCGCTGGTGTTTGGCGCAGAGTCTGAAGCTGTCAAATCGGGCCGTATTGCCACAGTTCAAGGCGTAGGCGGCACCGGCGCCTTAAAGCTGGGGGCAGATTTCCTCAAAAAACTCAACCCCAACGCCAAGGTGCTGATCAGCGAGCCGAGCTGGGAAAACCACCGTGCGCTGTTTACCAACGCCGGTTTTGTGGTTGAAACCCACCCTTATTTCGATCCGGCGGCCCATGGTGGCCTGGGCGGAATCAACTTTTCAGGCATGCTGGCTTCGCTGAACGCTGCGCCGGCTGGCACCATCGTCGTGTTGCACGCCTGCTGTCACAACCCGACCGGGTATGACATCACCCCCGCCCAGTGGGACGAGGTGGTGGCGGTCGTCAAAACCAGAAAACTGATGCCGTTTCTGGACCTCGCCTACCAGGGTTTCGCTTATGGCTTGAAGGAAGACGGAGCGGCGGTCCAGAAGTTTGTCGATGCAGGCATGAGTTTTTTAGTGTCCACCAGTTTCAGCAAAAGCTTCAGCCTGTACGGCGAGCGCGTTGGCGCGCTGAGCATTCTGTGCGAGAGCAAAGACGAAGCCGCCCGCGTGTTGAGCCAGCTCAAAATCGTCATTCGCACCAATTACAGCAACCCGCCGACCCACGGTGGCGCGGTGGTCGCAGCGGTGATGGCCGACCCAAAACTGCGCGCCATGTGGGAAGAAGAGCTGGGAGAAATGCGCGTTCGCATCAAAGCCATGCGCCAAAAGCTGGTGGATGGCCTGAAAGCGGCCGGCGTGAAGCAGGACAT
Source organism: Rhodoferax sp. (assembly GCA_031360805.1). Taxonomy (GTDB): domain Bacteria; phylum Pseudomonadota; class Gammaproteobacteria; order Burkholderiales; family Burkholderiaceae_C; genus JANYCG01. The sequence continues at coordinate 342 of JANMCB010000383.1, read as the reverse complement.
GAGCTTCATCACCACGCAAATCGGCATGTTCAGCTATTCAGGCCTTTCAAAAGACCAGATGGTCCGCCTGCGCACCGAATTTGGCGTGTACGGAACCGATGCAGGCCGCATGTGCGTGGCGGCGCTGAACAGCAAGAATATCGACCACGTTTGCGCGTCGATTGCGAAGGTAGTTTAGAAAGGTTGGCGGTCAGTCTCAAGGATCACAGGTTCTTCGCCAACTTGCCAAACGAATCCAGCATGAACCGCCAATAGGGCAAGACGCATTCAAGGTGCCCTGCCGGCACTGCGGTGCAGTTGGTCAACTTGGCAAGGTTGGCGGAGCCCTTTGATTGCATCGCC
>JANMCB010000312.1:0-3334 GCA_031360805.1 Rhodoferax sp. | reverse complement strand
CAGGGCTGGCGGCTCATGGCTGCGCCGCTGCTTTCAGCGCGCGCCAGGGCCAGCAGCTGGTTCACGGTGTGCGTCGCGCGGATGCTGGACCGGCCAATCTGGCGCAGCGACTGTTTCAGCTCGTCAGTGTTGGCGTCCTCGCGCAAAGCCAGGTCGGCCTGCATGCGCAAGCCCGCCAGCGGCGTCTTGAGCTGGTGCGCGGCATCGGCCAAAAAGCGCTTTTGCGTGGTGATGGAGTCTTTCATGCGCAAGAGCAGGTCGTTCACAGACGCCACCATGGGCACCACCTCCAGCGGCACGGCTTCAATCTCCAGCGGGCTCAGATCGTCGGATTTGCGGGCTCGGATGCGCTCTTCGAGCTGGTTCAGCGGCTTGATGGCCTGCAGCAGGGCCAGCCAGATCAAAAGCACCGCCAGCGGCAAAATCACAAATTGCGGCAGCATCACGCCCTTGATGATCTCCGTGGCCAGCAAAGAGCGTTTGTCCAGCGTCTCCGCCACCTGCACCAGCGCCGGCCTTGAACCGGCAATGTTCAGCTTGATCCATAGGTAGGCGACCTTGATGTCGGTGCCGCGGTACACGGCATCGCGCAACTGCACTTCGCCAGGCAAAGGTTTGTCGTCATCCGGGGGAATTGGCAAGTCACGCTCGCCGCTGACAAATTCGCCACGTGTGCCCAGCACCTGGTAGTACACGGTGTCGGTGTCGTCAGCGCGCAGCAGCTCGCGTGCGGGAAGCGGCAGGTTGAACACCATGCGGTTGCCACTGACGGTGACCAGTTGCCCCAAGGCGCTGACGTTGTACTCCAGCGCCCGGTCAAACGGTTTGCCCGCAATGCTCTGCGCCACCAGCCAGGTCAACACCAGGCTTACCGGCCACAGCAACAGAAGCGGGGTCAGCATCCAGTCCAGGATCTCCCCAAACAGCGAGCGCTGCTCCCGCTGGAACAGGTTGAAAGCCATTCAGGGCTGGATTTTTTCCAGGCAATAGCCCAGTCCGCGCACCGTGGCGATTCGCACCGGGCCCTTTTCAATCTTCTTGCGCAGGCGGTGGATGTAGACCTCGATGGCGTTGTTGCTGACTTCTTCGCCCCATTCGCACAGGCGCTCGACCAGCTGGTCTTTGCTGACCAGGCGTCCGGCGCGCTGCAGCAGCACCTCCAAAAGGCCCAGTTCGCGCGCTGACAGGTCCACCATCTTGCCGTCCAGCGTGGCCACGCGGCCGCTCTGGTCGTAGTGCAGCGGACCGTGTTTGATGATATTGCTGGTGGCCCCCGCGCCCCGGCGGATCAGCGCGCGGGCGCGTGCCTCCAGCTCCTGCAGGCTGAAAGGCTTGGCCATGTAGTCGTCGGCGCCGTAGTCCAGGCCCTTGACGCGCTCGTCCACGCTGTCGGCCGCCGTCAAAATCAGCACCGGCAGTGACGAGCCGCGTGCGCGCAGTCGTTTCAGCACTTCCAGCCCATGCATTTTGGGCAGGCCCAAGTCCAGGATGAGCAAATCGAACTCGGTGTTGGTCATCAGGGCGGCATCGGCCTCGGTGCCACTGGCAACGTGGTCCACTGCAGCACCACTGCTGCGCAAGGCGCGCAGCAACCCATCCGCCAGCACCTGGTCGTCCTCGGCAATTAACACGCGCATAGTTGTCTCCTGGCAATGTTCGCGATTCTAGGCCGCATAGGCTTCCAGCCCGATGGAAATGACAGCGGCCACCTGGTCGCCCACCGCCTGCTTCAGCTCCGCCTCAGCTTCGCACACGGCGTCTTCAAACGCCTTGAGCCAGATCAAGCCGGTGGCCGTGAACACGACCTTGATCGCCCGTGCGTCCCGCGCGTCCGGGGTGCGCGTCACCAGCCCCCAGGCCTCGCACTGGTCGACCAGGCGGCCCATGGCCTGTTTGGTCATCAGAGCCCGTTGGGCCAATTCGGTCAGCCGTGCGCCCTGCAGCGGCAAATGGCGCGTGATGTGGATGTGCGCCGCGCCCACCTGCGCGCGTGCGGCCAGGTTGGACAGACCCAGTGGTACGTCCACGTTATGGGCAATCAGCGTCAGCACGCGGGCGTCAAAACGCTGCAAGGCGCGGCCCATCAAAAAGCCCAGGTGGGAGTGGCGCCAGGCGTCGTTGGAGGGGTTTTCAGTCATGGCGATGTGTGGTCTAAATGGTAACTCAAACTGACTAATAAAAGTGTTTACTATTTTCAAGCAGGCACGTTAAACTACTGTTCAAGCATCCAGCCTGTTGAAATAGTCAGATGCTGGACAAAGCCAGAAACCTAGCCAACTATTTGATTTTTAAGGATATTTTCATGGACGCACCGGTTAAAAACATCAACACCGTCACCAGCCCTGCCGCCGCTGAAAAAGCCAAGGCCCTGCAAGTGGCGCTGGCTCAAATCGAAAAGCAGTTCGGCAAAGGCACCATCATGCGCCTGGGCGAGGGCGAGGTGATTGAGGACATTCAGGTCGTCTCCACCGGCTCTTTGGGGCTGGATATTGCGTTGGGCGTGGGCGGTCTGCCGCGCGGGCGCGTGGTTGAAATTTACGGCCCGGAGTCCTCCGGCAAAACCACACTGACGCTGCAAGTGATTGCCGAGATGCAAAAGCTGCAGGGCACCTGTGCGTTTGTCGATGCCGAGCACGCGCTGGACATTCAATACGCCCAAAAGCTCGGCGTCAACCTGCAAGACTTGCTGATCAGCCAGCCCGACACCGGCGAGCAGGCCCTGGAAATTGTCGATTCGCTGGTGCGCTCCGGCGCGGTCGACCTGATCGTGGTCGATTCGGTTGCGGCGTTGACCCCGAAGGCCGAGCTGGAAGGCGAAATGGGCGACTCACTGCCCGGCCTGCAAGCCCGCCTGATGAGCCAGGCGCTGCGCAAGCTCACCGCCCACATCAAGAAGACCAACTGCACGGTGATCTTCATCAACCAGATCCGCATGAAGATCGGCGTGATGTTTGGCAGCCCCGAGACCACCACCGGGGGCAATGCGCTGAAGTTTTACGCCTCGGTACGCCTGGACATCCGCCGCACTGGCACCATCAAAAAGGGCGACGAAGCGATTGGCAACGAAACCAAAGTCAAGGTCGTCAAAAACAAGGTTGCGCCACCGTTCAAAACGGCTGAGTTCGACATTCTGTTCGGCGAGGGCATCAGCCGCCACGGCGAAATCATCGACATGGGCGTCACCGCCAACATCCTGGACAAATCCGGTGCCTGGTACGCCTACAACGGCGAGAAAATCGGCCAGGGCCGCGACAACGCCCGTGAGTTTTTGCGTGAGAACCCGCTCCTGTCCACCGAAATCGAAAACAAGGTGCGCGAATCGCTGGGCATTCCG
>JANMCB010000278.1:0-5648 GCA_031360805.1 Rhodoferax sp. | reverse complement strand
CACATGCGCAACATGCACATGTTTGACGTTAAAACGCTCAAGTCCAAAGGCGGCAAAGACAAGGAAACCGGCTACGACACCACAGGCGATTACTTCGGCTTGCCATGGCCCTGCTACGGCACGCCCGAGCTCAAACACCCTGGCTCACCCAACCTGTACGACACCTCCAAACACGTGATGGAAGGTGGCGGCAACTTCCGCGCCAACTTCGGCGTGGAGCGCGATGGCAAGAGCCTGCTGGCCGAAGACGGCTCGCACTCCAAGGGTGCGGACATCACCACGGGCTACCCCGAGTTTGACCATGTCCTGCTCAAAAAGCTGGGGTGGTGGGAAGACTTGACTGAGGCCGAGAAAACCGCAGCAGAAGGCAAAAACTGGAAGACCGATCTGTCGGGCGGCATCCAGCGTGTTTGCATGCAGGTTCACGGTGTGCATCCGTTTGGCAACGCCAAAGCGCGCGCCACGGTCTGGAATTTCCCCGACGCCATTCCCCAGCACCGTGAGCCGCTGTATGGCAACCGGGCTGACTTGCAAGCCAAATACCCGTCGCATGACGACAAGAAAGCCTTCTGGCGCCTGCCGACGTTGTACAAAACCATCCAGAGCAAGAACATCACCGACAAGGTCCACGAAAAGTTCCCGTTTGTGCTGACTTCGGGTCGCCTGGTGGAATACGAAGGCGGCGGTGAAGAGACCCGTTCCAACCCTTGGCTTGCCGAGTTGCAGCAGGAAATGTTTGTTGAAATCAACCCTGCGGTGGCTTCTGCGAAAGGCATTCGCAATGGTGAGCGGGCCTGGGTGACGTCCCCGACCGGCGCGCGCCTCAATGTGCAGGCGCTGGTGACCGAGCGTGTCGGGCCAGACACGGTCTTCATGCCGTTTCACTTCTCGGGTCGATGGCAGGGTGCCGACATGCTCGCGTATTACCCCAATGGCGCGGCGCCCGTGGTGCGTGGCGAAGCGGTCAACACAGCGACGACTTACGGGTACGACAGTGTCACGATGATGCAAGAGTCGAAAACGACGATTTGCAACGTCGAAAAAGCATAAGGAAAAATCATGGCAAGAATGAAATTTGTCTGTGATGCAGAGCGCTGCATCGAATGCAACGGCTGCGTGACTGCCTGCAAGAACGAAAACGAAGTGCCTTGGGGTGTGAACCGCCGCCGGGTCGTGACCTTGAACGACGGCGTGCCGGGCGAAAAATCGATCTCGGTGGCCTGCATGCATTGCAGCGATGCACCTTGCATGGCGGTGTGCCCGGTCAACTGCTTTTACCGCACCGATGAGGGTGTAGTGCTGCACGACAAAGACGTCTGCATTGGCTGCGGTTACTGCTCGTACGCCTGCCCCTTTGGCGCACCGCAGTTCCCGTCGCAGGGCACCTTTGGCGTGCGCGGCAAGATGGACAAATGCACTTTCTGCGCCGGTGGCCCCGAGGTGAACGGCAGCCAGGCCGAGTTCGAAAAATATGGCCGCAACCGCCTGGCTGAAGGCAAATTGCCGGCCTGCGCCGAGCAATGCTCCACCAAAGCTCTGCTTGCCGGTGATGGCGATGTGGTCGCCGACATTTTCCGCAACCGCGTGCTCAAACGCGGCAAAGGCGCAGAGGTTTGGGGTTGGGGTACAGCTTACGGCTCCAAACAGGCGGGTCAGCCACCGGCTGGCGCGCAACCTGCGGCGGTGAAATCATGATGCGCAGTGCAAAGTTGGCGGTTCTCGCGTCCGCGCTGCTGGTGCTGTCAGCTTGCGGTGACAAGCCGCAAACCTTGGGGACTGGCACGGCCAGCAAGCAGGATTCCGCAGCCTATACAGGTACTGGAAGCGCTTATGTTGCCCAAGGCTGGAAGCCCGGTGACAAAGCCAGTTGGGAGCAGCACCTGAAGGCGCGCATGCAAAACGGCCAAAACGACTATTCCAAAGCCAACTGATTGAAAACCTTCATGTCATTGTCTAACTGGGCCACTGTTCTCGTATCAGCTTGTCTGACTTTGGGCGTTGCCGGAAATGCGTTGGCGCAAGCCAATCCGGCACCGGTCGCGCCGCCCGCTGCAGCACCGGCAGCGGTGCAAGGCGGCATTCAAAGCCAGAATATTTTTGAGGTCAAACCCGACGCCAGCAACGACCCCGGCTACGCTGCGCAATCCAACGGTGAGCGCGGCAAAGTTCAACCCGGCAACAACGCACCGGTGTGGCGGCAGGTTGGTTCTGGCGGCGAAGGCTACAGCAGCCTGCCCAAGAGCGAGGCGCCTGAAGCCGGTACTTTGATTCAGCCTTTCACCCAATACCCTGGTTCGAAGCTGACCAATGCAGGCGAAGCCTGGCGTCAGGTGCGCAACAACTGGATCATTCCCTATGGCGGCGCACTGGTGCTGATCGTCATCGGCGCTATTGCCCTGTTTTACTGGCGCAAAGGCACGCTCAAACAGCACGCGCCAGACACCGGCCGCAAGATCGAGCGGTTTACGCCCTTCGAGCGCTCGGCACATTGGGCCAATGCCATTGCATTTTCAATTCTGGGCATTTCGGGCCTGGTGATGGCGTTTGGCAAGTTCTTCTTGCTGCCAATCATTGGCATTTCGCTGTTCGGATGGTTGACCTATGCGCTCAAAACCATGCACAACTTTGCCGGGCCGGTGTTTGCCGTGTCGCTGGTGATCGTGTTTTTCACCTTCGTGAAAGACAACCTGCCGCGCAAGGGCGATCTGGGTTGGTTGCTCAAAGGCGGCGGCTTGCTGTCCGGCAAGGAAGTGCCGTCGCACCGGTTCAATGCAGGTGAAAAGATAGTGTTCTGGGGTGGCGTATTTTTACTCGGCCTGATCGTCGTGGGCTCAGGTCTGGTGTTGGACAAACTGGTTCCTGGCCTGATCTACGAGCGCGGCACCATGCAAATTGCCCACATGACACACGCGATTGCCACGGTCCTGATGATTGCGATGTTCCTGGGGCACATCTACATTGGAACCTTGGGCATGGAAGGCGCTTACAAAGGCATGGAGACGGGTTACGTTGACGAAGCCTGGGCCCGTGAACACCATGAGGAATGGTATGACGATGTCAAGGCCGGCAAGATTCCAGCGCAGCGTAGCGCGCCATTGCCCCCCTCGCGCACTGCCCAAATCTAACCCAAGGTGTTGATATGAAGAAGTCACTTTTTGCCCTGTCTGTCGCGGTGTGGTGCGTCTCGGCGTATGCAAAGATACCCGCACCCGTTTTGACCGATGAGGCGAAGGCCAAAGCTGCCGAAGCAGCCGCCAAAACCGCCTGGAGCGGCAAGATGGAGAACTACCTGCTCTGCAAATACCAGGACAAGGCTGCAGCCAACTACGTGAAAACTGCCGCCGCCACTGGCAAGACACCCAAACCCGCCACACCGTTGCCAGACTGTGTTGAAGTGGCGCCCTTTGTCTACACGCCTGCCGGTGCACCGACCGCTGCCGCAGCGGTGCCAACCCCAGCGCCTGCTCCTGCAGCGGCTGCAGGTACGGCGCCCGCAGCGGCCAAAAAGTCCTGACCGGCGATATCGCCGTTTCGCGGCAACACACCTTGCAACTTTCGCCTGCGCCGACGGCAGCCGGTGTGTCACCAAAGTTTCCCCGACTGACCCAGGCCCAGGCACCGCTGACCTGCGAGATCACGGCGGTCAATGAGTTCGGTGATTCAACTTCTGTCTCCATTCCGGCTGAGCGCGCACTGACGGTCTACGTCGATAAACGCGAGCTGGTGACGCTGATGACGCTTGGCGCACACCCCGAGCTCCTGGTGCTCGGGTTCTTGCGCAACCAGCGTCTGGTGCAGTCAGCGCAGGACATCGAATCAATCACGGTTGATTGGGAAGTTGGTGCAGCCGCTGTCAAGACGCGCCATGGCATTGCTGACATCGAGGCCAAGACCTCAAAACGGGTCGTTACAACGGGCTGTGGGCAGGGCAGTGTTTTTGGTGATTTGATGGCGGACGTTGACCGTATAAAATTGCAGGCCGCTACGCTCACGCAGTCGCAGTTGTACGGCATCGTCAGCGCCATCCGGCTGAAGGAGAGCACCTACAAGTCAGCGGGGTCGGTGCACGCCTGCGCGTTGTTTCAGGCGGAAGAATTGCTCATGTTTGTGGAAGACGTGGGCCGGCACAATGCCATTGATACCATCGCCGGATGGATGTGGATGCAACAAGTGGCCCCCACGTTCGGCACTGACGTGTCCTCACTGCCCCCCGAGGGGGCTAATTTTTCTAGGGGCGGCCCGTCGAAAAATTTCACCGATCTACCAAGTGCTGACAAGATTTTTTACACAACGGGTCGTTTGACCAGTGAAATGGTGATCAAGTCGGCGCAGATGGGCGTGCCCATCGTGGTGTCACGCAGCGGCATCACGCAAATGGGGCAAAGTGTGGCGCAGTCGCTGGGTCTGTGCGCCATTGGGCGTGCGACGAACAGGCATTTTCTTTGCTACAGCGGCGCAGAGCGGCTGATCCTGCAGCCTGAGTTGGCGCCACCACGGCCCGTGGTGCGGCCCTGACCATTGGGCTCGATGCCGCAAAGGCTTGCCTGGCCTGCGGAACACTAAAAAATATAGGCAACAATGGGAGACAAAATTAACCTACGGGTTAATTTTCAGTCCAAACCAGGTTGTTTTCGGACAAAAAAGTATCCATTTTGGCATCTAGCCCTCGTATTTATTAAATAGTTTGCTATATATAACATAGCAATTGCTTGCTGAAGTCAATAAATTGCCAGTGCAACTGTCAGGCTTTGCGCCAATGCGCTAAGGTAGCGGCATGGGCATTTCGTTCTGGAAACTAGGTTGGCGCACGCTGTGGCGTGATTTTCGCTCGGGCGAGCTGCGCCTCTTGATATTGGCGGTTGCGTTGGCGGTGGCGGCGCTTACCGCTGTGGGCTTTTTTGCCGACAGGCTCAAGGGCGGCTTGCAGCGCGATGCACGCCAGCTGCTCGGCGGTGACGCTGTGGTGTCCAGTGACAATTTGACCCCGGCAGCGTTTGAAGCCAAAGCCCGCGCGTTGGGACTGCGCACCGTGCAGACACTGGGCTTTCCGACCATGGGGCGAGCGCCGGACGCACAGGGCGGCGCCTCCAAACTGGTCGCTCTCAAGGTGGTGGAAACCGGCTACCCGCTGCGTGGCAACCTGCAGGTGACCAACCAACCCGGCGGCAAGGAAGCAAAGACCAGCGCGATCCCTCAGAAAGGTGAAGCGTGGGTGGATGCGTCGCTGCTGGAATCACTCGGTCTAAAAGTGGGCGATCCATTGCTTTTGGGTGATGCCAGCTTTCGCATCAGCACCCTCATCGTGATCGAGCCTGACCGCGGCGCCGGGTTCATGAATTTCGCGCCCCGCGTCATGATCAACCGTGCCGATGTGGCGGCGACGGGCCTGATCCAGCCGGCCAGCCGGTTGACCTACCGCATGGCGGTGGCGGGAGAAGACCCGCCCGTGGCCGCGTTTGTAAAATGGGCGCAGGAAGAGGTCAAAAAGCCTGAGGTGCGCGGTGTGCGGCTGGAGGCACTTGAAGGTGGCCGCCCGGAGATGAGCCGCACCATGGACCGGGCCGAGAAGTTCCTGAACCTCGTCGCCCTGCTGGCCGCCTTGCTCAGTGCGGTGGCGGTCGCCTTGGCGGCGCGGGGCTTTGCTGCCG
>JANMCB010000256.1:0-13315 GCA_031360805.1 Rhodoferax sp. | reverse complement strand
TACTGGGAGGAGCGCATGGCGGTGAACCAGCGCCCGGCGTTTTTTGCGATCCAATCCATCGTGCCGGGCATGAAGCGCCTGGGTGGCGGCTCCATCATCAACCTGGGGTCGACCGGCTGGCAGGGCAAGAACGGTGATTTTCCCCTCTACTCGATGGCCAAATCGTCCATGAACGGACTCACCCGCGGCATGGCAGGCAACCTGGGCCCGCACCGGATTCGCGTCAACACCGTGTCGCCCGGCTGGGTGATGACCGAGCGCCAGATCAAGCTGTGGCTCAACGCCGAGGGCGAGGACGCCATCAAACGCAACCAGTGCCTGCCCGACAAAATGCAGCCATCCGACATCGCCCGCATGGTCCTGTTTCTGGCCTCTGCTGACGCTGCAATGTGTACGGCGCAGGAGTTCAAAGTAGACGCCGGCTGGACCTAAACCAGGTCGATTCGCCAGCGCAGTTCGGTTTTGTGGCCGGCCTCGGCGGTGGTCACGAATTTCTCGACCAGCACGCCACCATTGGCCAGCACGACGCGCTGCGAGACCAGATTGTCCGGGTCCGTGGTGATTTCGACGTAGCGCAAGCCTTGCTCGGGCGCTTCCAGAAGGATCTGCGCCAACGCCTGCGTTGCATAACCCTTGCCTTGCTGCCAGGGCACCACGGCGTAGCCAATATGGCCCAAACAATAGGGCGGCAGCGCATTGCTGCCCTTTTGCCAGCGAAAGCCGATGCTGCCGCAAAACTCACCGCCTTCACCATGACCACTGCCGGCAACCCACATCCAGCGGCGGTAGCCGGGCAATCGCGGCACAAAGGACCCATTGGGCTGCTTCACCGGCGCGCCTTTGCCATCCTTGTCCACCAGCGTGGCCAGAAAGGCGTCCGGGTCGGCCTGAATCTGCACCAGCTCTTCGCGCCCGGCCTCAGCCCGCAGGTTGTTGGGCGACCAGCCGCGCTCCAGCGCAGCCACATAACTGCCAAGGTGCTCGCGGGCGGGCCAGACCAGTTGTATGGCGCTTTGCGACACACGGGAATTGCCTTGAGTGGTGATTCGGTTCAACACATTCTCCTTGGTGAAACTGGATAGTTACTACTAAATAAATAGCGTACTTTCTATATAATACGAGGGCTATAGGCCGATTTTATCTGTTTTTTCCGTCAAAACACCCATTTTTGGCGATTTTTGGATATATTTCATATCACGGGCGATATGAAACCCTACAAATTCCATACCGCTCCCCATGCCGCGCCAACACTGCAGAGCCGTGCCAGCTGCGGCGCGCCCTGCCCGCGGAGCTACAGGCGGATCAGGCTGGCGGGCTGAAACGCGGTTTGCTCATTCTTGCGCGCATAACCCAGCGGGTTGGCCACCACGCGGCAGGCGCCCACGCGGTAATCACTGGGTGAATGCAAATGGCCGTGCAGCCAAAGCTGTGCCTGCGCAAGCAGGTCGTCCAGCGCGTTGCAGAACCCGGCCGTGCCGGGGGTCATGCCATAGCGCGGGTCGCTGCTCTTCAGGCTGGGCGCAAAGTGGGTGATGGCGACGGTGCTGCCGTCAAACGGCTGGCCCAATGCCTCGCGCAGCCAGGTTTGGCACAGCAGCGCCTCGTCCCGCACCTGAGCCGCCAGCCACGGCGCACCGTAGCGTGTGGTGCCGGCCTTTTTCAGGTAAAAGTTGGCGGCAGAAAACGCCTTGTCACGGGCTTTGAGCTGGTCGGCCAGCGCATTGACCGATTGCGCGGCTTGCAGATCGGTCGGCCCCATGGCGTCAAAGTCACTCCAGAGCGTGGTGCCGACAAAGCGCACGGCTGGGCCTTGCCTTCCTGTCAACTGCTGCAGGGTGATCACCTCCCGCTCGAGCCAGTGGATGCCCAGGCGCTCGCAAGTGGCGCGCAGCCGCAGGTGCGTGGCGTCGAAATCCAGCAGATCGTACTCATGGTTGCCGGGGACAAACAGCACGGGCGTGGGCCAGCCCTGACGTGGCGAAAACCGCGCCAGACCGAAGTCCTGGTCAAGCAATCTGGAACCCGCCTGGTAGGAGCCCACGTCGCCCGCAAGCACCAGCAGGTCGGCGCCCGCAGCTGGCGTTGGGACAAAGTTGGGGTGAACTTCAAGGTGCAGGTCAGACAGCAGCTGGATGTTGCAGGCCATGGTTGAATCAGTTCAATCGCAGGGTGGTTCTAGACGTAGATCAGAAGTCGGCAGCAGACAATCAGCGCGCAAACACCGCCAGCGCAACGCCTTGCAGGGTTTTGCGCAGCCACAGGTGGGCGCTGTCGGTGTCCAGCCGATGGTGCCACAGTGCGTCTACATGCACCGTGGGAACGGCGAAAGGCAAGTCTCGCAGCACGAACTGGTCCTCGATACCGGTCACGCCGACAAAATGGCGGGGCAACACGGTGAGCAGGTTTGAATTGGCGACCACCCGCCCGGCGGTGAAAAACTGGTTCACTGTCAGCACCACTCGCCGCTCGCGCGCCAGCGCTGCCAGCGCTTCGTCAATGAAACCAAACGGCCGCCCGGAAAAGCTCACCAGCAGGTGCCGCGCGCTGCAAAACCGGGACAAGGTGAGCGGACCGCTGGCCAGCGGATGCCCCTGGCGCATCACGCACACGTAATTGCCGTCGTACAGCCGCTGATGCGAGAAAGCCACGCCCTTGCCCACTTGGGCGCGCGCCACCAGGTCGGCCAGCGCCGCCGGAAAATACCCGAGCGCGAGGTCAGCACCACCCTCTTCCAGAAGCCGACGCGGGTCCCGGGTCGTCAGTGGCACCACGCGCACTGAAATTCCTGGCGCCTCGCGCTCCATCACCGCAACCAAGCCCGGAACCAACTCGGCGGCTGTGGCGTCGGCCATGGCCAGAACAAAAGTGTTGGCGGCCGTGGCCGCTTCAAAATTTTGAGGCACCAGTGCCATCTGCAAGCCAGCCAGCGCATCGCGCACGGCAGGCCATAGCGCCAACGCGACGGGCGTGGCTTCCAGAATCTGGCCCTTTCGCCTGAGAAGGTCGTCGCCCAGCGTTTCGCGCAGGCGGCGCATGGCGTTGCTCACGGCGGGCTGGGTCAGAGCGAGGTTGCGCGCAGCGCGGGTCAGGCTGCGTTCGGTCATGACCTGGTCAAACACACGCAGCAGGTTGAGGTCAAAAGTGCGAAAGTTGACTTGACTCATGCGGCATTATGGCAATTAATCACCATGGTGAATATATTCAATCACCAATATAAAGTTGAGCGACACTGGTAATTACCCTAATATTCAATCCACGCCAACACTATTCGCTGGCCTCATTCACGAAATTAAGGAAGATCACCATGACCAGTTTTGTACACATTGACTACGCCCAACAGCACCCCGGTGTTCAGCGCGCCGAATCTGTGGTGGCTGGGATGATTGCCCTGCGGCAAAATTTTGACGCCGCCCACTCCTTAGCCACCATGCTGCTGGCCGCCGTGGTCGCCGCGCTGGTCGTGGTGGCAGACCGGCTGATTGACAGTTGGGCCGACGGCCACTTGCTGATGGTTTGGGTGGCGCTTTGGGCGGTTGCCTTCGCCGCCATCGGTCTGCTTGCACCCATTGCCGGCCAAGCCGCCCGCAATCTGGTGTTATCGGCCCAGGAATGGTCACGCCGCAGTGCAAATGCCCGGGCTGAAGACGCCTTCTGGCAAAACGCCCTGAATGACCCGCGCGTGATGGCCGAGTACCAGGCGGCTAAACAGCGCAGCGAGCAGACCCACCTGACCACCTAGCCCAACGTCAGAAACGCCCGAAAGCCGGTGGGGAACTGGCGCCGGTTCAGCCTCCGTTCAACAAGCGCCCGAGCGCTGCAAACGCCGGCAGCGTGATGGGGTCGTTGGCTGCACTGGAGGCAATGGGGTGCGACGCAAAGCGTGCGATCACCATGTCAACCTTGGGCGCCACATACAAGCGCTGGCCATGAATGCCGCGCGCTTCATAGGCACCCTGGGCATTGTGCGTGTTCCACCACATGTTGCGGTAGGAAAAGCCAGTCAGCAGGTTGTAACCAGCCTTGGCAAATTTGGCCGGGTCTTCGCCTTTGGCAATATCCGCAACCACTGCAGCCGGAATGACCTGATCGCTGCCCACAGCACCCTCGCAGCGCATCATCTCGCCAAAACGCGCCACATCGCGCAAGCTGGCGCACATGCCGCCTCCGCCAAAGGCCACGCCAATTGAATCGACGCTGATGTAGGCATCATGCTCACACCCGAGCCGCTGCCAGATGCGCTCGCTCAAAGCGTCGGCCAGAGCCATGCCGGTCACACGCTTCATGACCCAACACATTACGTCGGTGCAAACGGTTTTGTACGCAAAAGCCTGGCCGTGTTCGCCTTCCTTTTGCAGGGTTTGCAAAAACTCGTAGAAATTGCTGGCACCTGTGTAACCAGCCGGGCGGGCGCGCAGTCCACCGGCCCTCGCGTGGTCCCAGATTTGTGCCTTTGGGTCGGAATACAGCTCGGAATAGGCCACACCAATCTGCATGTCCATCACCTGGCGCAGCGTGGCGTCGGCAAACGCCGTATTGGCCATCTCGGGCAGGTAGTGCGGCACAAGCCTGGTTTCATCCAGAACGCGTTCATGCACCAGCGTTGCAGCCAGCGTGGCCGAATAGGATTTGGTCATCGAAAAGCACGCATGCTGCAGGTGCGGCTGCAGCGCACCGGCGTAGCGCTCGTACACACGCCTGCCGCGGTGCAATACGACCAGGCCGTCGGTGTAAGTGTCAGCCAGCGTGTCGGCCCAGACCCGCGTCTGGCCGTTCATGTCCTGGAACGTCATGGCATCGATCCGGCCAGCCAAAGCGCTGTCGACCCCACCCAGGTCGCTGGCCGGCGCGGTGCCACGCCAGACGTTGACAGTGGGCATCAGTTCGCGAAAGTGCGACAGCGACCAGCGGCTCTGCGGAAACCCGAGCGACCGGTCGTCTTCAAACCGGATGCGCCGGGGCAACGGCGGTGGCGAGCCCTGCATCCAGCCCATTTGATTCGGGTCTGAGGCAGCGCCGTCCAGATAATCAACACCATCGAAACTCAGCAGGCCAGGTTTCATTGTTCAGGTCCAGTGAAGTAGGGGGAAAAGGAAAGTTCTTCGTGGCAGTGTAAGCCCACGCATTGGCGAATCGTATTGGAACAGGTGGCGCCAGCAGCAAGGTCTGATAGCAAACTGTTACAACGCCCTCCCCCAAAAGGTGGATGCACAAATGGCAGCTTGGTACTAATCTTCCAGTTCGGTGAAGTTGTATGCGAAATTCGTTTCAACGGGGAGATGTAATGGACTCACTCTATCTGGAAGTAGACCTTGGCAAACGCCCCAACAGTCGGCGTATTGCACGGCTGTTGCGCGAAATCCAAAGCGCATGCCAGCGCAACCGGCGCCATGCCAGCGCAAAGTTTTCGGGGCAGGAACGGCGCATTGCGCCGGGCAAGCTGGGCGTCGTTTTATCTGGCTGAAGCAGCTGCTGGTGGCTTGTCCATTGCTAGGATCGAGCGGATGCGGCTGGCCAGCTCGGTGATCACGAACGGCTTGGTGATCATCTGCATGCCGTCGCCCAAAAAACCCTGGCGCTGCGCTGCCTGCTCGGCGTAGCCAGTGACAAACAACACTTTCAACCCGGGCTTGCGGGCCATCGCGATTTCAGCAAGCTGGCGGCCGTTCATGCCGGGCAAACCCACGTCGGTGACCAGAAGGTCGATCGAAAGGCCGCTGTCGAATACCTCCAGAGCCGAGGTCGCATCAATGGCTTCAATGAAGGGGTAGCCCAAATCCTCCAG
This sequence comes from Rhodoferax sp., assembly GCA_031360805.1. GTDB lineage: Bacteria > Pseudomonadota > Gammaproteobacteria > Burkholderiales > Burkholderiaceae_C > JANYCG01. Next base: position 7,533 of record JANMCB010000256.1, on the reverse strand, counting down.
CACCGCCGCAATCACACCCCGCACTGCCTCATCGTCTTCAACCACAAGGATCATCTCGCCGGCATGGCCTGGAACGGGTAAAGCCTTAGTGGGCTTGTCAAGCGGTGCGCCTGTGGACAGGTCGCGCGGCAGAAAGAGGCTGATCGTGGTGCCTTTGCCGATTTCGCTGTCAATTTCGATATGCCCACCGGCCTGCTTGACAAAGCCGTAAACCATCGACAGCCCAAGCCCGGTGCCCTGGCCGACCGGCTTGGTGGTGAAGAATGGTTCAAACGCCCTGGCGATCACGCCAGCCGGCATGCCGGAGCCGGTGTCAGTCACCCGCAACGCGACATAGTCGCCAGCGCTCAGGCCCAACTGACGCGCCGCCGAAGTTGCGTCAATTTCCAGGTTGGTAACGGTGATCGTCAGCTGCCCGCCGTCGTGCATTGCATCGTGAGCATTGATCACCAGATTCAACAACGCGTTTTCAAGTTGTCCGGCGTCAATGCGGGCCGGCCACTGGTCAACACCGAACTGCAGCGTCAAGGACTTCTCGGGCCCCAAAGCGCGCACGAACATGTCTTCAAGCGACTGAACCAGCCGAACCACGTCAACCCGCCGGATGTCCAGCGGCTGACGACGCGCAAAGGCCAGCAGGCGCTGCGTGAGGGTGGCCGCGCGCTGGCTGCTGGTGGAAGCCCTTTCCAGCAGGGTCTCAAGGCCTTCAACCTTGCCAGCGCTCAACCTGCGCTGCATCAACTGGATTGAACCGTAAATGCTGGCCAGCATGTTGTTGAAGTCATGGGCAATGCCACCCGTCAACTGGCCTATGGCTTCCATTTTTTGAGATTGTCGAAGCTGTTCTTCGGCCAGTTCCAGCGCGCGCTCCTGTGCCCTTTGCGCAGTGACGTCGCGCCCGAAGGCAAACACCGCCCCGCCTTCAGGCGCCGCTGTCCAGGCGATGCTGCGAAAGCTGGCATCGCTGTGCACGAAGCGGCACTCAAACCCCGGCAGCAACCCGAGACTGGCGCGCGCCAGTGCGTTTTCGGCACCGGCCAGATCCTCTGGGTGAATCATCGCCGCGATTGATTTGCCAACCACGTCCTTCACAGCCCAACCCAACACACGGCTCCACGCCGGGTTCACTTCCGAGAAGATGCCGTCCGGGCTCAAAATCGCCATCAAATCAGGTGAATTGCGCCAGATTCGCTCTTTCTCGCGCGTGCGCTCCTCCACGCGGCGCTCCAGGTCAATATTCAATTGCAACAGCGCTTCGCGGTCTGAGCGTTGGTCGTCGATATCGGTGTTGGTGCCAATCCAGCGCACGATTTCGCCGTCGGCATTGCGAATCGGCAACGCGCGCGCCAAGTGCCAGCGATAGGCGCCGTCGGCGCGGCGCAGCCGGAACTCAATCTCATAATTTGACCCGGTTGCCAGTGCGTTGGTCCAGGCCGCTGCAACCCGTTTGACATCATCGGTGTGCAGCAGTTTGCGCCAGCCAGCGCTGAGCAGCTCGGCACTGGTCAGGCCGGTAAAAGCCAAGGTCTGGTCGTTGAACCAGTCCAGCGTCCCCTGCGGCGGCGCCGCCCACACATGGTTCGGAACCACTTGCGCAAAGGTGCGGAATTTCTCCTCGCTTTCGCGCAACACTTGAGCCTGCTCATGCGAGGCCGTGAGGTCAACGCCTTCGACAAAGATGCCGGTGACGGTCCCATCCGGGTCGCGCATTGGCTGATAGATGAAATCGACATGCCGCAGCGACGGGCCTTCTCCGGCAATGCGCAGAATCTTGATCGGCATCGCCTCGCCCTTGAAGGGCTGGCCGGTCGCATAAACCCTGTCAAGCAGTTCAAAGAAACCCTGCTCAGCCAGTTCGGGCAGGGCAGTACGTACTGTCTTGCCAATCACCTTGCGCTGTGCCGTGAGCTGAAGGAAGGCTGCATTGGTCAGCTCGAACTCGTGGTTGGGGCCGCGCAACACCGCCACAAAGCTCGGCGACAGTTCGAACATTTCACGCAAGCGCTCCAGCTCCTGCGCGCGTGACCGCTGCGCAGCTACTTTTCGGGTGGTTTCCGTACAGGCGCAAAACACGCCCACAACGTCGCCGCCCTCGCCACGAATCGGAGTGTAAAAGAACGAAAAATGTGCCTCTTCAGGCCGCCCGTGGCGATGCAACAGGAGCTCGATATCGTCCATATAAGTCGGCTGTCCGTCATAGGCGCGCGCCATGATCGGGCCGACCTGGTCCAGCACCTCCGCCCACACCACTGCAAACGGCTTCCCAAGCGCCGGATGGTGGCCACCGAGAATTTCCATGTACCCGTCGTTGTAGACCATCAATTGGTCTTTGCCCCAGGCAATGAACATGGGCTGCGGCGCACTGAGCATGATGCCCACCAGACTGCGCAAAGCAATCGGCCAGGCGGCAGGTGGGCCCAAGGCAGAGCGGGCGCCGTCCATAGAGCGCAGCATGGCCCCCATTGACCCGCCGCCCTCCAGGAACCGCAGGATCATGGCGACTGCGGCCCGTAAAGTGAGCGGGAAATCTCATTCATCAAAGCATCCATTTCGTCAAGTTCAAACGCCTTGGGCAGTGACCGCACATTGGGTCCAAGCGTGTTAAACGCCTCGTCATACTGGTAGCCAGAGCACAAAACAACCCATTGCTGCGGCTTTGAAGCCAGCACGCGGCGGGCCAATTCTGTGCCAGTGATGCCCGGCAGGCTGATGTCGGTCACAACCACATCAAAAGGGCGCTCATGCCAGGCGGCCAGCGCCGATTCGGCATCGGCAAATGACACCACATCATTCTGCTCGCCCTGCAACATTTCCCCAAGGATTTCGCGCAGTTCCGGGTTGTCTTCCACGTACAGGATGGTGAGCGCTGGCAGATGAACTCCGTTTTGGTTGGCCCGCCAAAGTATACGCAGGGGTTGCCCCGTCAGTTTCGTCGGTGTTGAGAGGCCATGGACATCGGCTGGTTGGATTTGCCCCGCTTGGGATCACAAAGAAAACAATTTTTTGACAACTAACCAGCAAACGTATATATTTTACCAATTGGTTAATTAACCAACTAGTTTATTAAAGATGTCTAGTGACGCGCTGAGCATTACATTTGCCGCCTTGGCCGACCCAACGCGGCGGGCAATATTGGCGCGTTTGGCAAGCGGTGAGACATCGGTCAGTGACCTGGCTGCGCCGTTTTCCATGAGCTTGCCGGCGGTGTCCAAGCACCTCAAGGTGCTGCAAAGCGCCGGGCTGATTACCAAGGCGCGCGATGCGCAGTGGCGGCCCTGCCGGATTGAAGGTGCGGCATTGAAAGACGCCATGGGCTGGATTGACCAATACAAGCAGTTCTGGGAGCAGCGGTTTGACCGCCTTGACGCCTATTTGCAAACCCTGCCGCCCGAGCCAGGTTCGCCTCCCGTCTCAGCCCGAACCACCCCAACCACACCCACCACCACGGAGACCCCTTATGGACGCCCAAAAAAATGAAATCATCTTCACCCGCACCGTCAACGCGCCGCGCCATCGGGTGTGGCAGATGTTCACGCAGCCCGGGCACATCCAGCACTGGTGGGGGCCAAACGGCTTTACCAACTCTATATTTGAGATGGACGTACGCGTTGGCGGCATGTGGCGTTTTGTAATGCACGGGCCTGCGGGTGCGGATGGCAGCCCGGGCATTGACTACCCCAACTGGATCCGCTACACCGCCCTCAACGCGCCTGGCTTCATGGCGTATGAGCATGGCGGTGATGATGAGTCCAAACCCGACTTCAATGCCATCTTGACGCTCGACGATTTGGGTGACACCACGCGGGTCACACTGCGCCTGGTTTTGCAGTCTGAGGAGCAACTTGCGCAAAAGATCAAATTTGGCGCGGCTGAAGGGGGTAAACAGACCCTGGCGCGGCTGGAGGCTTATGTGTCGCCCACGCCGCCAGACCAGTGCTTTGCCATCAGCCGCACGTTTGACGCGCCTCTGGCACGTGTTTGGCAAGCCTGGAGCGAGCCCGAGCGCTTGAGGCAATGGTGGGGGCCCACTGGCTGCACGATCAAACTGAAAAAGTTGGACTTTGCCGAGGGTGGCGAATTCCACTACGCCATGACATGGCCAGGCGCACCCGACATGTGGGGCAAGTTTGTCTATGCCCGCATCCTGCCACAGCAGTGCATCGAGTACGTCAATTCGTTCTCTGACGAATCAGGCAAGATCACGCGGGCCCCTTTTGCGGGCCTGGAGAACTGGCCCCTGCAAGTGCACAACACAGTGACGTTTTCCGAACAACGCGACGAAAAAGGAATCAAGACCACCATCGATTTGCGCAGTGGACCCATTAACGCCCTGGCCGTCGAGCGGGCACAGTTCGCGGGATTTTTTGATTCGATGAATCAAGGCTTTAGCGGTACGCTTGACCAGATGGCGGCGTATTTGAAGAGTTCGGTGCCAGGCTGAACCGGCACCCTCACCGCATCAACGCCTCAATCTCATCCGCCTTCACCGGGACGCCCCGGCTGATCAGCTCGCAGCCTTTTTCCGTGACGATGGCGTCGTCTTCAATGCGGATGCCGATGTTGTGGAACTTCTCGGGCACGCCAGGTGCGGGGCGCACATAAATGCCGGGCTCAATGGTGAGCACCATGCCAGGCTTCAAGACCCGTGCAGGGCGGTTGATGATGGTGTCGCCGGTCAGTGCGTCTTTGCGCACGCTGGTCTGGCCGAGTTCAGACGGCTCCAGGTAACCACCGCAATCATGCACGTCCATGCCCAGCCAATGGCCAGTGCGGTGCATGTAAAACTGGAAATAGCTGCGGTTGTCGATCACGTCTTGCAAGCTGCCGACCTTGTTTTTATCCAGCAACCCCACGTCCAGCATACCTTGCGCCAGTACTCTCACGCTGGCCTCATGCGGATCAGTAAAACGGGCGCCCGCGTGTGTGGCGGCCACGGCAGCTTCCTGCGAGGCCAGCACCAGGTCGTACAACTCACGCTGCGGGCCGGTGAATTTGCCGTTGGCGGGGAATGTGCGTGTGATGTCGGATGCGTAACCGTCCAGCTCGCAACCGGCGTCAATCAGCACCAGCTCACCGCTTCGCACCGGCGCCGCGTCGGCGCGGTAGTGCAGCACGCAGGCGTTGGCACCTGCCGCCACAATTGAGCCATAGGCTGGGTATTGCGAGCCCTGCAGGCGGAATTCATGCAGCAATTCGGCGTCCAGGTGGTATTCACGCACCTGTTTTCCGTCACGCAACATCTTTGCAGAAAGCTGCATGGCACGGATGTGAGCGCCTGCACTGATTTGCGCAGCGCGGCGCATGGTGGCCTGCTCGGACGGGTCTTTGACCAGCCGCATTTCGTCCAGCAGCGTGCATACGTCGCGTTGTTGGTCCGGGCACATGGCGCCAAACCGGATGCGCGCGCGCAAGGACTGCAGCCAGCCGTCAATACGGGTCTCAAGTGCCTTGTGCGTTGCGAACGGATACCAGACCACGCTGCGGTTGTCCAGCAGTGGCGGCATTTGCGCGTCAAGCTCGGCCACTGAAAACGCGGCGTGCACACCCAGCACATCGGGTGCGGCCTGAGGGCCGAGCCGAATCCCATCCCATATCTCGCGCTCCATATCTTTGGGGTTGCAAAACAGCGTGGTCTTGCCATCACCATTGATCACCAGCCACCCGTTCGGCTCGGCAAAACCCGTGAGGTAATAAAAGTAGCTGTCGGCACGGTATAGAAAATCGCTGTCGCGGTTGCGCTGCTGTTCGGGCGCCGTCGGAATGATGGCGACGCCGTCTTTACCCAATTGGGCAGACAGGATTGCGCGGCGTTTGGCGTAAAGCGATGAAGGGGTTTCAGAATTCATGGGATGGCTCCAAGCATCAATCGGAAATCAGGCAAGCGGTATTTGACCATTTTCGGCCCGATTCAGCCACTGTAGCCGCTCGGGCGTTCCCACATCGGTCCAGGGGCCGCGGTAAATTTCGGCACTGACACGGCCGGAATCCATCGCAGCTCGCAGGATTGGCCCCAACGGCGCCTTCACGCCCAACGGGTTCCCAGCCTGAATATCACAAAACGGCGGTGCAAAAAACGCGCTGCGGTACAGGCCAATGGTGCTGTAGGTGTAGGTGGCCTCTGGCGACCCTTTTGGCAGATTCAGCGCCAATCCTTCCTCCGAAAGGCCAAAATCGCCCGCCGGGTGATGGTCGGGGTTCGGCACCAGCCACAGGTGGGCCAGTTTGTCGCTGGCGCTGAACCGTTCAACCGCCACCGGGTCAAATTCAAAATCTGGCGCAAAAACGTCACCCGCCAACACCCAAAAAATGTCGCCCAGCCTCGGCAACGCGCGCACGATGCCACCTGCGGTCTCAAGGGCGGCGCCACAGTCTCTCCCTTCATGAGAATACGCAAGCGACACGCGGGATGCCGATTGCGGGTTGTGCAATTGCGACCCAATTTCGTTGTTCAGATGCTGCGGCGTGAAGTGACTGCCAAAGGCTTGCGACAGCTGATCACCCAGCCAGGCGGTGTTGACCACGACATCGCAAAATCCATGGCGTGCCAAAGCCTCCAAATGCCATTGCAGCAGCGGCTTGCCACGCACCTTGAGCAGCGGTTTGGGTGTGGCGTCTGTCAACGGGCGCATGCGCTCGCCGCGTCCTGCGGCCAGGACCATGGCCCGGATCATCGCAACACGGCCGACAGGTCGGGGGCGACGGCCCCGCGCAGCAGGGCGTTTCGGGTGACCTGGCGGGGCGCAAACAGCGTGACCAATGCATCCATCAGGGCCTGTGCCTTGGCTGAGTGATCTGCGCCAAAGTTGCAGACGTAAACGTCCAGTGTCACGCCACTTTGCTCGGGCCAGGTGTGCACGCACAGGTGCGACTCCGCCAGCAGCACGGTGGCGGTCACTCCGGACGGCCCCAATGCGGTAGGCGCAAAGGTGTGGGACAACTGGGCGACGGCCTGCAGCCCCGCGATGCGCACAGCCTGCTCGCAGTGCCCTACAAGACGTTTCGCATCGGTCAGCCAGGCCAACTCGCAGGTGCATTGGTGCAGATCGGCGGTTAGATGAAGTCCTTGCATGGCGGCTACTTTAATTCACCCGCAGGCCAACGCCAGCGGGACCCACTTTACGCGCCGCTAAAATGCGCGTTTACCCGCACTCTTGCAGCCCACTTCTTTCAGCCCACATCTTCCCCGGAACCCCTGATGGCCCACACTCTAGGCAACACACACTCAATGGCCAATGCAATTCGTGCATTGGCAATGGACGCCGTCCAGCAAGCCAACTCGGGCCATCCCGGCGCTCCCATGGGCATGGCCGACATGGCTGTCGCATTGTGGGGTGACCATTTAAAACACAACCCGGCCAATCCCCATTGGTTTGACCGCGACCGCTTTGTGCTGTCCAACGGCCATGGGTCGATGCTGATTTATGCCGTGCTGCACCTCACCGGCTACAAGCTGCCACTGAGCGAGCTGAAAAACTTCCGCCAGCTGCACAGCAAAACGGCGGGCCACCCTGAAATGGGCATCACGCCCGGCGT
>JANMCB010000240.1:0-7614 GCA_031360805.1 Rhodoferax sp. | reverse complement strand
GAACGCATCGTGCGTTTCGCCAACAGCCTTGTGGGCCACGTGCGCGGCGGTTTGGGCATGAGCAATGTGATCGGCTGCACGCTGTTCGGTGGCATCGCAGGCTCGCCACTGGCCGATGTGTCGGCCATGGGGTCGGTGATGATCCCCTTGATGAAGAAGGAGGGTTACGACGCCGACTACGCCGTCAACGTAACCACTCACGCGGCGCTGGTCGGCGCCATCATGCCGACCTCACACAACATGATCATCTTCACGCTGGCCACCTCGGGGATTGCCTCGGTCAGCGTGATCAGCCTGATTCTGGCCGGGCTGATACCTGCGATTCTCCTGACGCTTTGCAACCTGGGCGCAGCGTATTACGTGGCGGTCAAACGTGGTTACCCGACGCGTGGTGCCTTCCCCGGTTGGGACGAGGTCATGCGGGCTTTCGGCGCTTCGCTGCCGGGGTTGCTGGTGGTGGTGATCATCCTGGCGGGCATTTTGTCGGGCGCTTTCACGGCCACCGAGTCAGCGTCGATTGCCGTTGCCTGGGCGCTGTTCATCACCGTATGTGTCTACCGCACGCTGTCGTGGCACAACTTCCTCAAAGCCTGCGCCAAAGCCTGCAAGACCACGGGCGTGGTGCTGCTGCTGATCGGCATCTCAAGTGCCTTTGGCTATTTCATGGCGCTGTATGAGGTGCCGCAGATGACCGGCGAGTTGATGAAGTCGGTGAGCAGCCAGCCCTGGGTCATTTTCCTGATGATCAATGTGCTGCTGTTCATTCTGGGAACCTTCCTTGACATGGCAGCAACCATTTTGATCTGCACGCCGATTTTCATGCCGATTGCCATGCAGTTCGGCATGGACCCGGTGCAGTTCGGCATCGTCATGCTGATCAATTGCGCTTTGGGGCTGAACACGCCGCCGGTCGGGTCGGTGCAGTTCGTCGGCTGCGCCATTGGCGAGATATCGGTCGGGCAGGTGATGCGGTCCATCGCCCCGTTTTACGGTGCCCTGGGCATCTGCCTGCTGCTGGTGACGTACGTTCCGGCCTTCTCACTGTGGCTGCCGTCGCTCGCCAAGTAAATTCGCCAGTCGATACTGCCAGCCGCGATGAACATTGTTGCCGTCCGCGTGACGCCCATCGCCATCAAGGATCCACCACTGCTGAATGCTGCCGGGGTGCATGAGCCGTTTGGCCTGAGGGCCATCATTGAAGTGCAGGGCGCCAACGGCCAGGTTGGTTTAGGCGAAACCTACGGCGATGCGCCCGTGCTGGGTTTGCTGATGCGGGTGCAGGAAAGCCTGGTGGGCTTGTCGGCCTTCAATGTCAATGGACTGCTGGCGCAGGTGAAGAGCGCCGCCGGGCAAATCAGCGCGTCAGGCGCGACCCGCCACGTCGAAATGGAACTGGCACCGGGCTCGCTCGGAAGCAACCTGGTGAACAGCGCATTCTCTGCGTTTGAAGTGGCCTTTCTCGATTTGCAGGCGCGAACCATTGGCATTCCGCTGGTTGAGTTGTTGGGCGGTGCAGTGCGCAACAAGGTGCCGTATTCGGCCTACCTGTTTTACAAATGGGATGCGTCGGTCGACGCAGAATATGCAGGCGACCCGTATGGCGAGGCCATCAACCCAGAGCAGATCGTCCAGCAGGCCCGCCAGATGATCGATCAGTATGGTTTCAAGAGCATCAAACTCAAGGCAGGCGTGTTTGACCCGTTGCAGGAGGCCGAGGCTATCCTGGCGCTTAAAGCTGCCTTCCCAAATCACCAACTGCGCATTGACCCTAACAGCAACTGGTCCATGGCGACCAGTTTGAAAGTAGCTGAACAGTTGGACGGCTGCCTTGAGTATTACGAAGACCCAACGCCCACCCTGGAAGGCATGGCCGAACTGCATCGCATCACCGGGCTGCCATTGGCGACCAACATGGTCATCACCAATTGGGCCGAACTCAAACGCAGCATCGAACTGAATGCCTGCCAGATACTGCTGTCAGACCACCATTTTTGGGGCGGCCTGCGCGCAACCCAGGCGTTATCCAGGACCTGCGAAGCGTTCGGGCTGGGCTTGTCGATGCATTCAAATTCACACTTGGGCATCAGCCTGATGGCGATGTCGCACCTTGCCGCTTCCGTGCAGCATTTGAGCTACGCCTGCGACACACATTACCCGTGGCAACGCGATGAGATTCTGGTCGGTGGCAAAGTACCGATCATTGATGGGTGCGTTCAATTGACGGACTTGCCCGGCTTGGGTGTGGAGCTGGACCAAGCGCGTTTGGCCGAACTTCACGGTGATTTTTTGAATTGCCGCATTCGCACCCGCAACGACGTGCTGCAGATGCAGAAGTTTCGCCCAGAGTGGCAGCAGGTCAAGCCACGGTTTTAATTTTTTCGGGCTGAATTCGCAGGCTCTGCCCAACGATGCGCTGTGCTCAGGGCATCTTGACCAAAAGTGAACCAGAGGGGGTGTCAAGCCGCAGCAAGGCACTTCGACGTGCTTTGCTAGAGGCTCGGGTTGATCAGGTACTTGGCTCCAGTCGCACGCAACCCATAAGCCGCCACAGCGTCGGGTTGCAACGCCTGTGCCAGTGAAATTTCCTGGGTGTAGTGGCTGGCAAAGGTGGTTTTCAACTCCGCTGCCACGCGTGCCCGCAACTTGGCATTCTGCTCGGCAGACAGCTTGCTCAGGAACGGGAACACCAGCCAGCCCCCCACGCCCCAGGCCATGCCGAAGCTGCGGTTGAACTCGGTCGGCGCCATGTCCAGGTTGCCGTAGAGGTAAACCTGCTTGTGGACGGGCGAGCCGTAACGGCTGTATTCCTTGGCAGTGCGGTTCAGCGCAGCCTCCATGCAGGTCAAGATCTGCCCCGCCAGTTTGCCTCCGCCCGTCGCATCAAAGGCTAATGTTGCACCGGTTTCAACCAACGCGTTGGTCAAATCGTCCATAAAAGTGGGCGAGGCTGTGCTGCACACATACTTGGCGCCCAGCCCACGCAACAGCGCCTCCTGTTCTGGCTTGCGAACAATATTGACCAGTTTGATGCCATCCTTTTGGCAAATCTTCAGCAGCATTTGCCCCAGATTGGATGCGGCAGCCGTGTGCACCAACGCAGTGTGTTTCTCCATCCGCATGGTTTCAACAAAGCCCAGCGCGGTGAGCGGGTTGACATAGCAGGACGCCCCATCGGCGGCACTAGCATCGGCAGGCAACACCAGGCATTGCGCTGCCTTGATGACGCGAAACTGTGAATACATGGCGCCGGGGATCGCCGCCACTCTTTTGCCCATCAGGGCCTGCGCGGCAGCCGAACTGCCGGCCGCAACCACGGTGCCCGCGCCTTCATTGCCAACCGGCAGGGATTGCCCAAGTCGACCCGCCATGGCCTTGATGGCGCGTTCGGGTACCGACGCGGTCACCACCGGGAATTCTGCCGTGCCGGAATATTTGGCGGTGGACATGTCGGCTGCGCCAAAGAGCAGCCCGATGTCGGACGGATTGATGGGCGTAGCCTGCACCCGCAACACAATCTCGTCGGCCGCCGGTTCGGGTGTTGGCGTGCTCACCAAAGAGAGTTCAAGCTCGCATTGGGCGCCTGTTTGTTTGATCAGCGAGCGAAGTTGAAGGCCGCTAAAGGCTTGGTTTTGGGTCACTGCGAGGTCCTTTGATTGAATTAAGATCACTTTACCCCATGCCCGCTCAAAACGACCTGCCTCCACTGGACTTCCTGCCGCTGCAGGACCCGGCCAACATGCGCCCGTTTGTTGAAGAGGTTGACGGGCTGCTCAACTTGCGTTTTGACATGGCCACCGTACAAAGTGCGATGCGTGTCAGCGATCCTTTTGCGCTGGAGCTTGAATACACTCGCACCATGATGCGGTTTTTACTGTTTTGCGCGAGTCCAAAATCAATGCTGATGATTGGCATGGGCGGCGGCTCCCACGCCAAATATTGCCACCAGACATTGCCGCAGGCTGACATCACAATGGTCGAGGTCAACCCTCACGTGATCGCTCTGCGTGAACGGTTTCTGGTTCCAGCAGAGAGTGCAAGGTTCCGAGTCATTCAAAACGACGGCGTCAGGTACGTGCTGAAACTGACCTGCGCCGACCCGCCCAAAGTGCGGTACGACGTCATTTTCGTGGATGCCTTCCATTTTGATGGCGCACCAAGAGGCTTTGCCAGCCGCGCATTTTTCAAGGCCTGTCGTACGCTGCTCTCGCCGCGCGGTGTAATGGTGATGAATCTGGAGAGCGAGCCCGCGCACTCAAAGCCTGCGATGGCGCAACTGGGCGCTGCGTTTGACGGTGGCGTTTGGTCGGTCCTTACGGATACCAGCGGCAACCGCATTGCCTTCGCGTCTACGCCAGATCACCTGATGACCACCATGCGCCAGGCTGATGCGCGGCTCGCAGCCCTGGCCACGGTGCACCGTGAAACGCTGACAAGGCGCGTGCCCAACCGGTTGAACTTTGAGCCACTGTTCAGTTGATTGAACCGCCGATTTGAAACCCCGATTTAAAGCACCAATGTCCAGCAATACCATGGCACCGATACGAGTCCTGACATTGACAGTGCTGGCCATGCTTGCCTTTGCAGGCAACTCGCTGTTCTGTCGTCTGGCATTGAAAACCACAGCCATTGACGCGGCCAGTTTCACCTCGATCCGGCTGGCTTCGGCCAGTCTGCTGTTGACCTGCCTGGTCATGGCAAACCGGTCTTTTGTGCTGGCGCATGGCAATTGGAGCTCGGCCGTCGCATTGTTTGTTTATGCGGCGGGATTCTCGTTTGCCTACATCAAACTGCCTACCGCTACCGGTGCGCTCTTGCTGTTTGGTGCGGTTCAGGCCACCATGATCAGCTATGGTCTGTTCAAAGGCGAGAGGCTAGTGGGTCTGCGCCTGGGCGGGTTTGTGCTGGCGATGGGCGGGCTCTTGATGTTGATGCTGCCCGGGCTGTCTGCGCCACCCATGGGCAGCGCCCTGTTGATGCTGCTGGCAGGCGTTGCTTGGGGTGCCTACACCCTGCGCGGCAAAGGGGCAGCAAACCCGATGGCTGTCACTGCCGGGAACTTTGTGCGCACCTTGCCCATGACCTTGGGCGTGAGCCTGTTCATGGCCCCTCAGCTTTCAATTGACAGGGCAGGCCTGGTCTATGCCGTGCTGTCTGGCGCGTTGACCTCGGGCTTGGGTTACGCCATTTGGTACAAGGTGCTGCCAGCCCTGAAAGCGACCAATGCCGCGACCGGGCAGCTCAGTGTGCCGGTCATCGCGGCCCTGGGAGGTGTAGTGTTGCTGGGCGAACCCCTTACCGGGCTGATGCTGGGCGCGTCGGGTGCCATTCTGCTGGGCATACTGCTGGTGCTGCGCGTGCCTCAGACAGGCTTGGTCAAGCCGCCGGCCTGAACTAGGCTGGGGCAGTACTGGTGTAGCGCTGGCGCAGTTCGCGTTTGAGCAGTTTGCCGCTGGGGTTTTTCGGCAACGCGTCGGTCAAAATGACCCGCTTGGGCACCTTGAAGTGGGCGAGTTTCGCGCTGCAGGCCGCAATCACATCCTTCTCGTTGAGCGTATGGCCCGGTTTGGCGACGATGATGGCTGTCACCGCCTCGATCCAGCGTGCATCGGGCAGGCCAATCACCGCCACTTCTGAAACACCTTCGATGCTGTAAAGCGCCTCTTCCACCTCCCGGCTGGCCACGTTTTCGCCACCGGTCTTGATCATGTCTTTCTTGCGGTCCACCACGGTGATAAAACCGTCGGCGTCCATCACAGCCAGGTCGCCGCTGTGGAACCAGCCGCCCTCAAAAGCGGCCCGGGTGCGCTCTTCATCCTTGAAGTAACCCATCAGGAGCTGCGGTGAGCGATGCACGATCTCGCCGATCTGGCCCATGGCGACGTCATTCATGGCATCGTCCACAATGCGCGTCTCGACATTGAGCGCCTGCTTGCCGGCTGAGCCCGCTTTGCGCAACTGGTCTTCAGGCTTGAGCACGGTGGCCATCGGCGCAATTTCGGTCTGGCCGTACAAGTTCCACAGCCGCACCTGGGGCAGGCGACGCTGGATTTCCTTGAGAATCTCAACCGGCATGATGGACGCGCCGTAATAGCCCTTGCGCAGGTTCGACAGGTCGGTGCTGTCAAATTGTGGAGCCCGCAAAAGCGCAATCCACACCGTCGGCGGCGCAAAAAATGAATTGATCCGCTCGTTCTGGAGCATCGCCAGCAGGTTGTCTGCCGTGGGTTTGCCGGTAATGATGTTGCTGGCGCCTACATAAATGCAGGGTCCAAAAAATACGTCAAGCTGGGCGCAGTGGTACATCGGCAATGCGTGAAGCATCACGTCGCTGTAGGCAATTTCAACATCCACCAGACACGTGACGTACTCGGAAATCACCGCGTCATGGCTCAGCATGGCGCCTTTGGGCCGCGACTCGGTGCCGCTGGTGTAGATGATCTGGGCCAGCATTGCACCGGTCAACTCAACGGCCGGTGGCTGTTCGCCCCGCTTGAGCAGGTCGTCAAAGGCAACCATGCCCACTGCGGGGCTGCTGGCGTCTTCGCCCGGCAGCCAGACCAGATGCTGCACCGAAGTGCCCGCACTTGCGCTGCGGGCCAATTCGGCAAGTCCGGAGTCGGTGCAAAGCAGCTTGGCTTCTGAATGCGCCAATATGAAGTTGGCTTCGGTGCTGTTCAGCATGAAGTTGATCGGCACCAGCACCGCGCCCAGGCGGGCGACTGCGAAACGCAAGGCCGCAAAACCGTGCGAGTTGCGCGCCAGCACCGCCACGCGGTCGCCCACGCCGACACCCAGCGTCGACAGGCCCGCTGCAAAACGGTTGCAGACGTCGTCAAACTGCCGGTAGGTCCAATCGGTTGAGCCGCAGCGAATGGCCAGCTTGTTCGGGTCGCGCTGCGCGGTGCGGCGCAGCAAGTCGCCCAAGGTTTGGCGGGAGGCGGAAGGTGTCATGGTGGTGGCTGCCAGTGGTGGGTTGAGCGCAAATCTTAACAAGCATTTGACTGCCACTGCCACCCGTCGGTGCCTGCGCGGCTTGTCTATTGTGGCGAGGTAATGAAAAACCAATCCGTAAATTTAATATCGCCCGTGATATTAAATTGGTTGAAAAAAGCGCCAAAATCCGGCTTTCGGCGCCTTTTGGAGGAAAAAACAGCCTATAGCCCTCGTATAATATAGCGTTATAGATATTAAAAATATAGCATTTAAAAGCGACCCTGCGCTTGCGTGTGTCGCAACCACAAGCACCGGCCGCTACTGGCCAGGCTAACCCCAAACTTCCTGTGCTGTCTCAATCACAAGGCGAAGCTTGGCGCGCTGGGCTTCCACGGCGATGTCGTTGCCATGCACCGTGCTGCTGAAGCCGCACTGGGGTGACAGGGCGAGCTGGTCGAGCGGGGCGTAGCGGGCGGCTTCGCCGATGCGGCGTTTCAGGTCGTCTTTGGACTCCATCGCGCCAAACTTGGTGGTGACCAGTCCCAGCACGACAGTCTTGACTTTGGGCAGGTAGCGCAGAGGTTTGAAGTCGCCGCTGCGGTCATCGTCGTACTCCATGAAGTAGGCATCCAAATTCATCTCTTTGAGCAGTGCTTCGGCCACGGGCTCGTAGTTGCCGCT
>JANMCB010000146.1:0-11264 GCA_031360805.1 Rhodoferax sp. | reverse complement strand
TTCATGACCGAGGCCGGTTTTGGCTACAAGATGTCGGCTGAGAAAGCCTATTCCACCGACTCCAACATGCTGGGCGCAACCCACGAGGCCAAAGACCTGGAGCAGTTGAACAGCGGCATCAAAATCGTCAACCCGATCATGGGCGTGGCGTTCTGGAAAGATGAGGTGGCAGTCAAGGCCGAGCAGGTCAGCGTGCGCTTTGAGGAAGGCCAGCCGGTCGCGCTGAATGGCAAAACGTTTCCGAGCCTGGTCGAGTTGATCCTGGAAGCCAACCGCATCGGTGGTCGCCACGGCCTGGGCATGAGCGACCAGATCGAGAACCGCATCATCGAAGCCAAAAGCCGCGGCATCTATGAAGCGCCGGGATTAGCTTTGCTTTTCATAGCGTATGAGCGGCTGGTGACGGGCATCCACAACGAAGACACCATCGAGCAGTACCGCGACAATGGCCGCAAGCTTGGCCGCTTGTTGTACCAGGGCCGCTGGTTCGACAGCCAGGCCATCATGCTGAGGGAGACCGCACAGCGCTGGGTGGCGCGCGCCGTCACAGGCGAAGTAACACTCGAACTGCGACGTGGCAACGACTATTCGCTGCTCAACACTGAGTCTGCCAACCTGACCTACAAGCCCGAGCGCCTGACGATGGAAAAAGGCGAATTGACCTTCACGCCGCTGGACCGCATTGGCCAGTTGACAATGCGCAACCTGGACATTGTCGATACCCGCGAGAAGCTGGAGATTTATGCGAAGGCTGGGTTGCTGTCACTCGGCGCAGATGCGGCGCTGGCAAGTTTGGGGCATGAGGCCAAACCTGGAAAAAAATAAATTACTATATTTATAGTAGCAAACTATCTATATAATACTAGGGCTAGAGGCACTTTTTATTGGTATTTTCCGATTTCAGAGGCTTTTTGCGCCTTAATATACCCATATTGGGTATATTTTGATGATTTTTGCCGAGAATTCCGTGCAGACCAAACGGCAATTCCCCAGCTTCAATCCGGGCGAGAGTCTAGGTGGTGATTGGCGCAAGATGGACCGGGTCGGGAAATAGGGCAAGGTGCAACTGACTGGTATCAATCACCACCGCCGCCACAACCGCTGCCACCATCTGAGCCGCCATCGCCACTGCCATCTGAACCCGACGTGCTCTCGCTGCCGCCAAACCCGCCGGAATCGCCCGACGCGCCGCTATCGCTGCTGCTGAAGTCGCTGCCGCAATAACTGTTGGAACTGCTGGCGTCCTGAATCGACTTGCAATTGGCTTCGTAGCGGTAGCCGCCTGCAATACCAAACTTCCGGTCCAGCGCGAACAGCAAAGGCAGGCGCGTGGGGTTGCGCGGGTCAATGCTTTCTTCCTTGCACGCCCAGTACCAGGTGCGGCGCAGCCCATCGTTGCGCTTGGTGTTGTTGCCACCCAGCACTTCGGCGGGGGTGTGGTGCAGCAGGCTGCCAAACGCGCTGTTGCACCACATCTGGTAGGCCTGCGTGTGCAAAATGAACTCGTGCCAGGCCGCGTCAACCACCTTGGACGGCATGCCGACAAATTGCTTGTCGCTGCGCAAGTGCGCCATGAAGAACTGGCGCAGGCCGCGAAGCACCAAATCCGCATCGCCCGGTTTCAACATGGGGTAGGTGACCAGCAGCTTGTCAACAATAAAGCGCGGCAGTGCCGCATCGCGCACGAACTGCCGGCGCAGGCTTTGCTCCCAAACCGCCAGCGACTTGGCCAACGCCACGGCGACCACCAGCCCGGCCACCATCAACAGCGCGCCACTGCCCCGGCGAAACATCAGAAACAGCAGCAAGGGTGCCAGCAGCCACAATGCCCGCCGCGCCCACATGAGCGTTGACACGCGCTGCCACAGGCGCGGCTGGCGCAGGCGGATTTTGCGACCTGTGGTGACGCTTTGGAAAGCAGTGGCCATGTCAGTTCCTGATTTTGCTTTTTTTTCAGTCAGCACCCGGCGTCATTCAAGCCAGCCGGTCAAACTACCACGGGCTCAGTCTCCAGCCGAATGCCGAACCGTTCATAGACACTGGTCTGAATGGCTTTTGCGAGTGTCATTACTTCGCCGCCCGTCGCGCCCCGCGTGACCTCCACGTTCGCTGTGGGCAGGCCACTGGGACCGCCCCGGTTGACCAGCACCAGTGCCTGCTTTTCATAGACGCCCGCCTGGCCAACAGACTTGCCCTTCCAGCCGCAGGCGTCGATCAACCAGCCCGCCGCCAGCTTGACCGAGCCGTCCGCCAGCGCGTAATGCACGATGCGCGGCTCGCGGGCAATGATGTCGGCGCACTGGTCAGGGGTAACCGTCGGGTTTTTGAAAAAGCTGCCGACGTTGCCAATCACCGCAGGGTCAGGTAGTTTCGCGCGGCGAATCTCGCAAACCCAGTCAAAAAGCTGCTGCGCGGTGGGCGATGCAATGCCGCTTTGCGCGACTTTTTTGTCAATGTCGGCGTAACCCAGCACCGGTTTCCAGGCTTTGGGCAGGTTAAAGCGAACGCTGGTGATCATCGCCTTGCCCGCCAGCCCAAGCCCCAGGGCCTGTGGCGCGGGTTTTGATGCGGGCGGCGGTGCGTGGTGCTTGAAGACCGAATCGCGGTAGCCAAAACCGCATTGCGCCGCGTTCAGGGTAAATTCTTCGCCACTGACCAGATCGACCGCCTGCAGCGACTCAAACCGGTCTTGCAGCTCAACACCGTAAGCGCCGATGTTCTGTACCGGGGCACCGCCCACAGTGCCCGGGATCAGCGCCAGGTTTTCCAGCCCGTCATAACTGTTGTCGAGTGTCCAGGCCACCAACTCATGCCAATTCTCTCCGGCGCCGGCTTCGACAATGTAGGATTTTGCGGTTTCCCCGACCAGACGGCGCCCCCTGATTTCGACTTTGAGCACCAGTGCTTTCAGGTCACCCGTGAGCACAATGTTGCTGCCGCCGCCGAGGATGAATTTTGGCAAATTGCCCAAAACCGGGTCGGCAATGACGTCGCGCAGCGCCTGCAGGCTGTCAATGCGAACCAGTTGAAGTGCCTTGGCCACAATGTGGAAAGTGTTGTAGCTTTGCAGGGGGACGTTTTTCTCGACTAACATGGCGGGATTGTCGCATCGGAACCCCAAATGCCCTCTTTTGATACGGTTTGTGAAGCCAATCTGGTTGAAGTGAAAAATGCGGTGGAAAACACCGCCAAGGAAATCGCCACACGCTTTGATTTCAAAGGCACGGCGGCGGCCATTGAGCTGAAAGAGAAAGACATCACGCTGATCGGGGACGCCGAGTTTCAGCTCTCGCAGATCGACGACATCCTGCGCAACAAGTTGACCAAGCGCAGCGTGGATGTGCGGTTTCTGGACGTGGGCGACGTCCAGAAGATTGGTGGCGACAAAGTCAAACAGGTCATCAAGGTGCGAAATGGCATTGAGGCTGAAGTCTCCAAAAAGATCCAGCGCATGATCAAGGACAGCAAACTCAAGGTTCAGGCTGCCATTCAGGGCGACGCGGTGCGCGTTACCGGTGCCAAGCGCGACGACCTGCAGGCGGCGATGGCGCTGATCAAGAAAGACGTGGCCGACATCCCGCTCTCCTTCAACAATTTCCGCGACTGATGGGCCGCCCCGATCAGCCTCTGCCTGCCTTTGCGTTTCCTTGAGGCCAGCCCCACGTGGACGTCCAAAGCGAAAACGATTACGAAGACCTGCTCAGCCTGTGGTCTGACCTGGAGTCGGGGATTGGCATCATTGTGGCCAGCCCGGCCAGCATTCAGGAGTTTGAGCTTCGCGTATGGCAGTACGACCGCTGGATGCAGACACTGCTCAAGCGGGACACTGACGTCGGGCTGTACCTTTTGTTCCAGCTTGCCACGAATTCTCCAGTTGGGTACAGCGCGTCACACGCCCTGGTCTGCGCTGTGCTGTGTCACTTGATGGCGGTTGAACTCAAGGTCACCGAGGCAGAGCGCAACAGCCTTGTGCATGCTGCCCTCACCATGAACATTGCCATGACCACCTTGCAGGATGAGCTGGCAAGTCAGGTCGAGAAGCCTTCGCAGCCCCAGATGGATGTGATTCGGGCACACACCATCAAGGGCAGCCTGATGCTGGCCAATCTCCAGGTCAGCGATGAGTTGTGGCTTGACGTCGTGACCGCACACCATGACGAAAGCACGGACCAGGGCCAGTTTCGCCAAATTGCGCCAGCACAGCGCCTGGCTCGCATTCTGCGCATTGTTGACCGCTACGCGGCCATGATCAGCCCGCGGCAGTCACGCACCGGGCGCAGCACGGCAGACTCGATCCGCTCGCTGATTACCAGCACCCGGGAACAGGTCGATGATGTGGGCCAGGCGCTGGTCCGCGTGGTGGGCCTTTACCCGCCTGGCACCTACGTTCGGCTGGACAGTGGCGCCATAGCCGTGGTGATGCGCCGCTCGACCCAGGCGAGCATGCCGCATGTGGCCATTGTGATCAGTGAAGAAGGCCAGGCAGTGACGCGGCCCCAATTGCACCGCACAGCCAACGCCGGGCCGAAGATTCAGGCGGCTCTGGCAGCGTCGGCGCTGAATCTGCGGATCAACCACCATCTCATTCTGCAGATGGGCGCACACGCGTCGCAAATCCCCTGATTCCGCAGTTCTGATGGTTGCCCGTCAGCGTGACTTCGGCAGATTCTTTTTGGCGCCCAGCCGGGACTCGGTGCCCTTGATCAGCCGTGAAATGTTTTCGCTGTGGCGCCAGATCAAAAGTCCGCCCATCACCACCATCGCCAGCAACAACGGCTTGGCGACGTACCAGGCGACACCGCCCCCCATGACGTAATAAACCGGTGCAAATACGGCCGCGACCAATGACGCCAGCGATGAATAGCGAAAGAAGAAGGAGATGATGGCCCAACTTGCGCAGACCGCCAGGCCCAGCCATGGGTTGATGCCCACCAGCACACCCAATGCCGTGGCCACGCCCTTACCGCCCTGAAACCGGAAAAATACCGGGAACAGGTGTCCCAAAAACGCGGCCAGCGCCACCAGGGCCAGCGTGCCGTCATCCAGCCCGTACGGCTTGCCGAACCAGCGCACCAGCACAACCGGCAACCAGCCTTTGAGGGCATCCAGCAGCAAGGTCACGATAGCAGCCGTTTTTGAGCCGGAGCGAAGTACATTGGTCGCACCCGGATTCTTGCTGCCGTACGTGCGAGGGTCGTTCAAGCCCATGACGCGGCTGACGATCACGGCAAAGGATAGCGAGCCAATCAAATAGGCGCCCAGTGTTGCGAGTGCAGGGTAAATGACGTTCATGCCCTCCATCCTACCTGCTGCACCTCAAAGTTTGGCATGCGCCGTCCACCATGCGACACAAAGACGGGCCAGCGCAGCTGTCGGGTCGATGCACTGCGTCATCAATGGTGAGTGGACCGCCTCCAGCGCCACCGGTGTTTCCGTGCAGGCCAGGATGATTCGACTCGCACCGCGTGCGATCAGGTTTTGAATGGCAGTCTCCAGCAGTGGCCCGGCCTGCAGAGGTCGATTGGCTTTCACCAATTGAATGGCTGGCGTCACCCGTGTTTGCATGTCGGCATCAGACGGAAGCAGCACGGCGTAGCCTTGGGCCAGAAGGCGCTTGTCAAAAATCTGTGCTGCCATAGTGGCTTGGGTCGAGATCAGGCCAATGCGGACCCCCCTGGGGACCTCCACCGCCAGCTCGTCAAACACTGCATCCACAATGCTCAGGAACGGCACCGGGCAGCCACGCACCAAATCGGCGTACCAATAGTGCGCTGTGTTGCAAGGCATGGCCAGGGCCGTGGCTCCCGCTGCAATCAGGCGGTCCCGCCCCGCCAACAACGCTGGCAACGGTGAGATGCCTCCCGCCAGAATCGCCGGGGGGCGCGACGGGATACGCGGGTCGGATTGAATCAGCAGCGGCACATGGCCTTCATCGTCCGAAGCAGATGAGGCGGCGATGACCTTGTTGAAAAAATCAGCCGTGGCGACCGGCCCCATGCCGCCCAGAACGCCGATCATGGTGCGCCCATCATGAATGCAGGCATGGTGGTCAAAAATTGGCTTGTTGATCTCACATCTTGCCCTTCCACGGCACCACCTTTTGCTCCACCCAGCGCATCAGCAAGTCGAACAGGTACGGCCAGCGGCGCAAAGCAGCTCAAAAAAATCAGCAGCACCTTGGGCAGCTCGTCAATGCCGAACCAGATGATGATCAGCGGAAGGTACGACAAAGGCGGCAGCGGGCGGTAGAACTCCAGCGGCGGATCAAAAATGCCACGCCATACGCGCGACATGACCATCGCAATGCCAATCGGAACAGCTGTCACACAGGCGAGCAAGAATGCCGAGAACACACGCAGCATGCTGGCCACAAAATGCTCCCAAAGTGGTTTGTCGTTCGCCGTGCCCGTGACGTACTCCATGAACTGCTTGAACACGGCTTGCGGGCTGGGCAGAAACAACGGTTTGATCCAGCCCATGTTGGTCACCACGAACAAGAGCAGGAAAAACATCAATACGGTCGCAATGCTAATGAACAGGCTGGAGCCACAAAATTAAAACATAACGGTCAAAAAAATTCACCCATCAGCATAGGCCAGCGATTTGAATCCTAGCCCCGGAGATACCCTCAATGCACTGCGCGACAGGTGCAACAAATTGAGCAACGACATCACCACTGATTGAAGCAATGCATCGTCGCGGACGCCGTCACGACCCGACTGGAGGGACAGTCAAAGCATCAAAAATATACCCAATATGGGTATTTTGGCGCAGAAAAATGCCGAAAAACGAATTTTATCAATCAAATTGGCCTCTAGCTCTCGTATAATATACGTTTATAGCTATTTATTTAATAGCAACTTCAAATTCGCAACTTGGCGTTGAAATCGCGTCAATTCCTTCGTCAGGAGCATGTGTTTGTCAGACTCGTTCATTCTCACCCTCTCATGCCCGGACCGCGCGGGCATCGTTCACGCGGTCACCGGATTTGTAGGCAACAGCCAGGGCAACATCACCGAAGCCGCGCAGTTCAACGACCAGAGCACTGGCCTGTTTTTTGCGCGGATGCGTTTTGACTGCCCCGGCGGCACGGCCTTGACCACCCTGAGGGAACAGTTTTCGGTTCTGGCGGACCCGTTGCAGATGACCTGGGGCCTCTACTCTGCCAAAGACCGGGTGCCCACCCTCATCATGGTCAGCAAGCTCGGGCATTGCCTGAACGACCTGCTGTTTCGCTACCGCACCCATCTGCTGCCGCTGGACATCAAGGCGATTGTCTCGAACCATCGCGATTACTACCAGTTGGCCGCCTCGGCCGACATCCCTTTTCACCATATCCCGGTCAGTGCCGACAACAAGCCGGCTGCCGAAGCCAAACTGCTGGACCTGGTGAAACAGGAGGGCGTTGAGCTGGTGGTGCTGGCGCGCTACATGCAGGTGCTCTCCAACGACACCTGCCGCGCGCTGGCGGGCAAGGCCATCAACATCCACCACTCGTTTCTGCCCAGCTTCAAAGGCGCCAAGCCTTACCAGCAGGCGTTTGACCGGGGCGTGAAAACCATTGGCGCCACCGCGCATTACGTGACCGCAGACCTGGACGAAGGCCCGATCATCGAACAAGGTACAGAGCGCGCCGACCATGCCATGGACGTGACCCAACTCACCGCCATGGGGCGTGATGTCGAAAGCTCGGTGCTAGCGCGCGCCGTGGTCTGGCACGCCGAACATCGGGTGCTGATCAACGGGCACAAGACGGTGGTGTTCAAGTAAGCTTCAAGACACCGTCTGGTAATACAGATTCTGAGGATGCCTGGCCTGTGCAAAAAAGAACCAGCGCTCAGCAATCAGGCCAGGCGCCTGACATGCCATTGCCACCACAAATGGCCAGCCCTGCTGGATCGACAAGCCCCAAATCAGAAACAGCACGGGCAGGACGAAGGCAAGGACAATAAACCCGGTCTTGACACTATTCAATGCCAGCTGGGTCGCCCCATGAAAGAATTCGCGGGTATTGAAGGAACCGGCCGACATGCCCATCGACTTTTGCACCAGGCCGGCGGATTGAATGCCCGTGGCGGATTGCAAGGTCGATTTGTGTTTGAGTGTGCCATTGCGTCTCAACGCCAATGAACGGGTGACCCACGCCAGCAACGTCAACCCCAGCGCAAAGGGACTGGCTGCCTGCAGCAGATGCACTTGCCCGCCCATTGCTGCCAGCGCGCAACCCAGCACAGCGCCGGAGGACAGGCCAATCAAGCTGAAGTTGATAATTGTCAACGGATGTGCCCACTCCTCTATAAACCGCAGACAGGCGTAAATCATGGCGGTGCAATACCACAGCGCCATCGCTCCCAAGACCAGGGCAGCGGGCATCAGCCAGCGTGAAGGCCCGCTGACACCAGACCGCAGCAATAGCCACCAGAGGGTGACCAGTGCAATGAATGCGGGCAGCACAATCACCTCGCGCGACATCCAGGAGGTGCGCCACATCAAGACTGCACGCCATGCACGCAACTTGCGACCCAGGTGCAAGAAGGAGGCCCCGAGACCGGCAACCAGCATCAGTACAGCCAGGCCAACTGCAACCACCAAAAAGCCGGGGGCAATTAGGATACCGCACCAAACCGCGACGGCAAGCATCACGATCAGGCCCTGTGCGGCGCCTGTCAGAGTGGTGAAAAAGAGGATGGAGAACGCGGGATGCACGGCGCTCTAATTCTCTGAAGACGGCGTGACTCGCCGCGGCAAATATTGGTTGGCGGGCTGGGTTTCCCACTCTGGCATGAGCGAATAGCCACCGCGCTCGCGAATCGCTTTGGAAACCTCGGAGTTCGGGTCTTTCACATCACCAAACAGCCGCGCACCGGTGGGGCAAGCCTTCACGCACGCAGGTTTGCGGTCTTCCTTTGGCAGGTGCTCGTCGTAAATGCGATCCACGCACAGCGTGCATTTGGTCATGACCTGGCGCTCTTCATCCAGCTCGCGGGCGCCGTAGGGGCAAGCCCAGGCGCAGTATTTGCAGCCGATGCATTTGTCGTAATCGACCAGCACAATCCCGTCTTCCTTGCGTTTGTAGCTCGCCCCCGTGGGGCACACGGGCACGCACGGAGGGTCTTCGCAATGCAGGCAACTTTTGGGGAAATGAATGGTGTCGGTGCCGGGAAAGGTGCCCGCCTCATATGTTTGCACGCGGTTGAAAAACGTGCCGGTGGGGCTTGCGCCATAGGCTTGCAAATCGGCCAGGGGCCCGGCACTTCCAGAGGTGTTCCATTGTTTGCACGACGTCACGCAGGCGTGGCAGCCAACACATACGTTCAGGTCAATCACCAGCGCCAACTGGATGGCCAATGTTTCACCCTGCTCGGCACGCACCCGCTGTGGTTCGGCTGCCAACGCCTGGAAAGGAACCGCTGCTGGCGCTTGTGCCACAGCGTTTTGCCGCACCAGGTCTTTCAGCCACTGAATCATGATTTCTTGCGCCCCGCAAAGTAGGTCAGCACCGTGGCTGCCTTGCCCAGTACGCCGGGCAGGCTCGGCATGCTGGCGAATTGCGGCGACACAAGTTCGGGTTCTTCCGCAGTGGCCGGATAGATTCGCACCCGCACGTCATACCAGCCAGCCTGGCCGGTAATTGGATCCGAATTGCTGATGGTCCTCTGCTTGGAACCTGACACCCCCGCGCCGGCATCCGCCGTCCTTGGACTGATCGGAAACGGCAATTCTTCGGTGATGAGATGGTTCAACAAAAACCCTTTGCGTGCTTCGTCGGAGCCAGGGGCCAGCTGCCAGGCGCCGTCGGCCTTTCCGATGGCATTCCAGGTCCACACCGTGCCCGGCTCCACCGCTTCTGAATAACGCAGCATGCAACGCACTTTGCCCCATTGGCTTTCGACCCAGGCCCAGCCACCATCCGCGATGCCTGCAGCCTGCGCCGTCAGCGGGTTGACGTGCAAGTAGTTGTGGCTGTGAATCTGGCGCAGCCAGGCGTTTTGGGAGTCCCACGAGTGGTACATCGCCATAGGGCGCTGCGTGATGGCATTCAGCGGGTACTTGGCAAGGTCAGTTGCGGCTTCCTCCAGCGGTGGATACCAGAATGGAAGTGGGTCAAAATATGTTTCAATGCGCTCGCGCAGGGCCTCGGGCGGCTGCCTGCCAGCGCTTTTGCCCTGTGCTGCGAGCCGAAAGCTCTGAAGTGTGTCGGAATACAGCGCCAACTGCACCGGGTCGTTTTTCTGGCGCCAGCCTTTCTCCTTGGCAAAGTCAAGGTACTCGCGATTCCAGTTGCGCATATAGTGCATGGTCTCTGGCATGTGGTACTGGAAGACGCAATCGTTCTTGGCATACGCCTCCCATTGCTTCGGGTTAGGCTCGCCGCGCAGATGCTGATCGCCATTCTTACCGCGCCAACCCATCAGAAAACCGATGCCCGGCTGGGGCTGAAAGTTGACCACAAAATCGGGGTACCCTATGAATTTTCGGGAACCCTCGGGCGTGGTGAAGGCAGGAAACTTGAGCCGCGATGCCAGCTCGATCAGCACCTCCTGAAACGGCCTGCATTGGCCCGTAGGCGGAACCACCGGCACACGCACTGAATCGACCGGGCCATCAAATTCCGAGATGGGCCGGTCCAGCATGCTCATCACGTCATGGCGCTCCAGGTAGGTCGTATCTGGCAACACCAAATCAGCAAAGGCCACGGTCTCAGACTGAAACGCATCGCACACGACCAGGAAGGGGATCATGTACTCGCCCTTCTCGTCTTTGCGATTCAACATGTCGCGCACCACAGACGTGTTCATTGAGCTGTTCCAGGCGATATTCGCCATGAAGATCATCAACGTATCAAGCCGGTAGGGGTCACCACGAACTGCATTGGTGATGACGTTGTGCATCATGCCGTGAGCTGACAGCGGGTGCTCCCACGAGAAGGCGTGGTCAATGCGAATCGGGCTGCCATCTACATTGATGGCCAGCTCATCAGGGTGGGCAGGAAACCCGAGTGGCGCTGCATTCAAAGGCGTGTTGGGCTGAATCATCTCGGGCGAATTGAATGCCCGGTAATTGGGCACGATATGCCGTGGATACGGCGCCTTGTGGCGAAAACCGCCCGGCGCGTCAATTGTGCCCAGTACGCTCATCAGCACCGCCAGCGCGCGCACCGTTTGAAACCCGTTGGAGTGCGCGGCCAATCCGCGCATGGCATGAAAAGCTACGGGGCGCGCCTGCGTGGTGGGGTGAACCTTACCCCAGGCATCCGTCCAGGG
>JANMCB010000145.1:0-3486 GCA_031360805.1 Rhodoferax sp. | reverse complement strand
TTGCAGGAGTTGATGATCATCCCGGTGGGCGCCCCGAGCTTTCGCGAGGCCGTGCGCTACGGCGCTGAAGTGTTCCACGCACTGAAGAAAATCCTGCACGACAAGGGCATGAGCGTGGCCGTGGGCGATGAAGGCGGCTTTGCGCCGAACGTCACCAACCACGAAGCAGCCATCCAGATGATCCTGGAAGCGATTGACAAGGCCGGCTACGTCGCCGGCGAACAGATCGCCCTGGGCCTGGACTGCGCCGCCAGCGAGTTTTACAAGGACGGCAAGTATGTGCTTGAGGCCGAAGGCCTGTCGCTGACCGCGCCGGAATGGACCGACATCCTCGCCACCTGGTGCGACAAGTATCCGATCATCAGCATCGAAGACGGCATGCACGAAGGCGACTGGGACGGCTGGAAAGTGTTGACCGAGCGCCTGGGGAAAAAAGTGCAGTTGGTGGGCGACGACCTGTTTGTCACCAATACCAAGATTCTGAAAGAAGGCATCAGCAAAGGGATCGCGAATTCAATCCTGATCAAGATCAACCAGATCGGCACCTTGAGCGAGACTTTCGCGGCCATCGAAATGGCCAAGCGCGCCGGCTACACGGCCGTCATCAGCCACCGTTCGGGCGAGACGGAAGATTCAACCATTGCCGATATCGCCGTCGGCTCCAATGCCGGTCAGATCAAAACGGGTTCACTGAGCCGTTCGGACCGGATGGCCAAATACAACCAGTTGCTGCGCATCGAAGAAGACCTGGGCGACGTGGCCACTTACCCCGGCCGCTCGGCGTTCTACAACCTGAAGTGAGCCTGCCCTTTGCCTGATCGTGGTGGCCACGCAAGTACTTTGAAATGAATTCGCGCCTCGTCCCGGTTGGTTTGATCGCCCTGCTTGTGATCTTTCATGCGCAGCTTTGGACCGGGCGTGGCAGCGTGCAAAGTGTTGCCAGCATGACGCAGCAACTGGAAGCCCAGCAGAAGAAAAACCAGCAGGCCCAACTCGCCAATGACCGGCTGGCCGCTGAAGTGCGCGACCTCAAGGAAGGACTGGAAATGGTCGAAGAGAAGGCTCGTCAAGAATTGGGCATGGTCAGGCCCAACGAGATTTACGTTCACCTTGCCAGATAGTTTTCCGCTGGCGCGGCCATTCAGGGCGATAGGGTCGTGAACATTGCCGTACTGGGTGCGCCCCACACCGGAAAAACCAGGTTGGTCAGCGAGTTGAATGCGGCCCTGAACCAGCGCGGTCACCGGGTGTTCCTGATTGCCGCTGAAGATGCCAAGGCGCATCCAGGCAGGTTTGACCTGACGCTGGTTTGCGGTCTGGACTGGCCGCTGCCAGTGGGCGAAGACTCCATGGAACAGGCTTGTGCCCGTCAGGCCATGGATACTGACCTGCGTGCAGCCTTGACGCACCATGCAGTGAGCTTTCAGGTCGTGTATGGCGCGAATTCGCACAGACTTTCAAATGCCTTGCGTGCTGTGGATGGTTGTGAACCTGCGCAATCCAGCCGTGTCAAAGCCGCCTCCCGTGCCGGGAAATTCTCTCCTGGCAAGGAAAGTGAAAATGCCGACAGTTTTGAGAGATGGCAATCAGTCTGCGACAAATGCAGCGATCCTGCGTGCGAACACCGCATGTTTACCCAACTGATTGACTAGCCCACCCCATTGGCCTGCTCCTGCGGCCTGTCATTGCGGACGGTCATTGCGGGCTGTCACTGCCCGCCACAAATTGACCGGGTTGCACGAACAGTTGCGCTGCATCGACTGCGTCAAACCGGTACTGCAAACCACAAAAGTCGCAACCCACTTCAATGTTTTCACGCTCCGCCAGAATGCCTTGAACCTCTGCAGCGCCCAAACTGTGAATCATCCGGCTGACGCGCTCACGGCTGCAAGAGCACGCAAAACGCGGCCCCGCCGCACCGGTCAGTGGCTCAAACCGGGTCAGATTTTCCTCCCAGAAAAGCCGCCTCAAGAGCGTGTCAACATCCAGCGTCAACAGTTCCTCGCGCTTCAGGCTGGACGCCAGAATGGCAATACGGTCGTAATCATCTGATTGATGCGCCGTGTGAGGCAAACGCTGGATCAGCACCCCGGCTGCAACTTGCGAATTGGCAGCCAGCACAAGCGTCGTTTGCAGTTGTTCACTTTGAAGCATGTAGTGCGCCAGCACGTCGCTGACCCGTTCGAGCTTCTCCTTTTGATCACCAAACAGCGGAACAATGCCCTGGTACGGTTGCTGGCCCGGAAACCTGCTCTTAGGGTCGAGCGTGATGGCGCATTTGCCCTGGTTGTTGACGTTCACCATCTCGCTGAAACGGGAGTCCGCAGGCACGTCGCCCAGAACGGTTGCTGTGGCACGCAGGCTCAGGTCCCCCTGAACTTCGGCCACCGCCAGCTTGACCGGCCCATCACCCTGAATTTGCAGTATCAGGGCGCCGTCGAACTTGATGCCTGACTGCATCAACACGCCAGCCGCAAGCATCTCGCCCAGCAATTCCTGCACCGGAAGCGGGTACGCGCCCGTCGTCGTATTGGCCGCGCGGCGGCGTTGAATTTCGGACCACGCATCGGTAAGCCGAACAATTGCGCCGCGCACCGGCAAGCCTTCAAACAGAAATTTATGAAGTTCAGA
The DNA here is from genome assembly GCA_031360805.1 of Rhodoferax sp. GTDB lineage: Bacteria > Pseudomonadota > Gammaproteobacteria > Burkholderiales > Burkholderiaceae_C > JANYCG01. Next base: position 855 of record JANMCB010000145.1, on the reverse strand, counting down.
CACGCAGGACTCTCAAGGAATGGCAGCCGGGAAAATTGGCAGACTGACGGGTTCGCAGGGACTGGCTGGCGCGCAAGGCTAAGCGATCTAAGCGATCTTTTTGAGGCCCGCCTTGAACCGCCGGGCGTTGTCCACATAATGAACGGCGATTCCGCGCAACCCCTGCGCCTGTTCCGGGCTGAGTTCGCGCACGACTTTGGCAGGGCTGCCCATGATCATGGACCCATCCGGAAATTCTTTGCCCTCGGTCACCAGGGAACCCGCACCCACTACGCAATTTTTGCCAATTCGGGCGCCGTTCAAGACAATGGCACCGATGCCAATCAGCGAGCCATCCCCAATCGTGCAGCCGTGCAACATCACTTTGTGTCCGATGGTCACATCGTCGCCAAGGGTCAGTGGCTTCCCGGGGTCGGCGTGCAGCACGCAATTCTCCTGAACGTTGCTGCCGCGCCCGATGCGGATGGCTTCCAGGTTGTCGCCCCGGATCACCGCACCAAACCAGACATTCGCGCCCTGCGCCAGTTCGACATTTCCAATCACTATTGCGCTGTCTGCAATCCAGGCACCCACGCCCAGCTTGGGCGCCACGCCGTCGAGTTCATAAATTGCCATCGCGAATTTCCGATCCTGGTGAGTTGGGCTGTCAATTGTAGGAGGCTGTCCTGAGCAAGCATGTAGCCGACAATACCCGGATGGTTTTAGAGTCCACTCCGCCCGTCGAATTGCGCCAACTTGCCTTGCAGGCGCTGGCTGAACCCGACCCCGACAGAAAGGTGGCATTGGCACTCGCCATTGGCGCACACAAGGCCGTGTTGCCAATCGCCACCTCTGGACCAGCCGCGCAACATGTCA
>JANMCB010000142.1:0-7469 GCA_031360805.1 Rhodoferax sp. | reverse complement strand
CACCAGTGCCAGCGCCACGTTTTGCTTCTCGACGATTTCTTCCCACAACTTGTAGGGCGTGAACTTGTCAATGATCACAAAACACAGCCAGAAAATCACCACGCCGATCAGCGCGAAGAGGATGGAGCCGAGGAAAGCGGCAGGTTTCAGCCATTCAAGTCCCATGAGGATCTCCTTCAATAAAACAGTTTGAAAATTTCACTTGTGGCCTCCGCCCCCGGAGAAACCGCCATACGAGCCGCCCGAAGTTCGGCCACTACCCGAACTGCCGGAACTGGTGTTGGAGGTACAGCGGCTCATCAGGAACAGAAAAAAAATAATGATCAGAAACAGAATGATGATGGTGCCGCAGCCAATGCCTTTGAGCGCGCTGATCGGCGAGGCGTCGTCGCGTTTAAGCAGGTCTTTGCTGTCGTCCAGCTTGAAAGCCTTGGCCACCGCGTCACTGTCGATCTGGCTGCCCACAGACCAGGTGACTTCGGTCGGGGTCTTCTCCATCGACAGCATGCTCTTGCCACTGGCGAAGTCGCGGTTTTCTGAAGTTTGCCCGCGTGTGACCTGCCAGTAAAACTCGCCTGCCACGTAGGTGGTCTCGGCCCGGTAGTTTTCCTTGAGCTGGTAACGCTGCCCCAGGTAAGTGGCGCCTTTTCCGCCGGCGTCCATCACCGGCGCACCCGTCGCCGGCTTGACGACACTCCAGCCCTCGGTTGAGTCAACCAGAAATGTGAACCCGCGCTTCTGGTTGTAGAGCAGGTACTCACTCCAGCCAAACTGCTCGCCGGGGTCGCTGGGGTCAGTCCCCATCCGGTGCTGAAAACCAACCACCTGCCATCGAACGCCCTGCAGCTGGCCCAGCGTGCCAGGTTTGATCAGGGGCCGAACCGGTTCATCCTGCATGGCATGCTTGAGCTCGCCGCCAATGCCACTGCTGATGTCAATGATGCTATTGCAGGAACTACAGGTGATGCTTTTGCTGGTGTCCAGCGAGACCTGAACCGCGGCCGCACAGTTCGGGCAGGCAAAGCTGCGAGCCCTCTCATCTTTGGCAGCCTCGTCTTTCAGGCCGTGAAGCTGCAAGTCTTCCAGCAGAACGGCAGCGCCCATTGACAGGGTTGGCGGCTCTGTGCTGTAGTCAATGCTGAGGACGCTCCCGCCTGCGTCGGCGGTTAAGGGCGGCGTGACCTTCGCGCCGCCTTGCGCTTTTTCGAGCGCTCGCCCGATGATGCTGTCCTTGGCAGTTGGCACGGAGGGCGAGTCGCCCTGGCTGCGCAGTTCGACCACTGCAAATTCCTTGCCCAACTGCGGCAAGTGTGGCAGTTCCCCTTGGGCGGAGATCAACATCACCTTCTGATTGGTGGCAACACTGAATGCGCGGCCATTGATTCGGGTGGATTGACCGACTTGAAAACTGGCCGCTTCCGGCACGTCTGGTTGACCTGCCAACGGCGTGGTGAATACATAAGCGCCGTTGTCTTCGCTCAGGTAGGCGGATGAACCATCCACCAGCACGGCATGCCATTCGGTCCAGGTGCCTTCGGCGTATTTGTACTGCAGGCGGCCGACCAGCGTGAAGGCAACTTTTTGATTGCCGCGCGCCCAGATGCCACTGGCCTGCAATTGCAGCGGGCTGTGGTCGTCAAACAGCTCGGCCATCTTGCCCAGGCGGGCCAGCTGGTCGCCACTGCGCACCACCGTGCTCTGGCAATAGCCGCAGACCGCGTGGGTAGACTGTGCGCTTAAAAAGTTGACCGGCGCGCCGCACCCGGGGCAAGGTGCCCGGTAGCTGCGCTGCGGGGATTGGGGCGATTCAGTGGCCACGCGGCTCGCAGGCGCAGTGATCTATGGGTTCTGGGAGACCGAAACGGACTAGACCAGTTTCTTCAGAAGCTCGGCCTTTTTCGCGTCAAACTCGTCCTGCGTCAGAATGCCTTTGGATTTCAGTTCACCGAGCTTTTCCAGCGTGGCCATCACGTCTTCGGGCTTCACGCCCAGCGGCGCTGCGGCGGCCGGCACGGCGCCACTACTGCCTTGCAAACCAGCCTGCAGATTTTTCGCCAGGACCTGGCCCAACGCCACACCCGCGCCCAGACCCATTGCATCACCCGCGATTCCGCTGCCGCCACCGGCGCCTTCGGCAAATTTCGGAATTGCCTGAGCGGTCTGGTACTGCATGAACTTGCCCATGTCATTGCCAACCATACCCATCCCAATCTTCTGATCGAGAATCTTTTGCAATTCTTCGGGCAAGGACACGTTTTGCACGGTCATGGCTTCAAGCTTCAGGCCCAATTTGGCGAACTCCGGCGCCAATTGCGTCGTCAGCGCTTGCGCAAACATGAGCTGGTTTGAGGCCAGGTCCAGAAACGGAATCCCGCTGGAGGCGATTGCATTGCTGATGTTCTGCAGCACCAGCCCCCGCAACTGGCCGTCCAGGTCGCCTACGCCGTAGCTTGCTCGGGTGCCAGAAATTTCGGTGTGGAACAGCTTGGGGTCAGCGATGCGGAAGCTGTAATTGCCAAAAGCGCGCAGGCGGACGGCGCCAAAGTCTTTGTCGCGAATGGTGATCGGCTGGGGAGTGCCCCACTTTTGATCGACCTGCTGGCGCGTGCTGAAGAAGTACACATCGCTCTTGAACGGCGACTCAAACAGTTTGTCCCAGTTTTTCAGGTAGGTGAGAACCGGCAGGGTTTGGGTGCTGAGTTTGTGGGTGCCCGGGCCGAATACGTCTGCAACTTTGCCTTCATTCACAAACAGCGCCAGTTGTGATTCACGCACCGTGAGCGACGCGCCGTTCTGGATCTCCATGTCGGCCATCGGAAAGCGCCAGGCGAGGGTGCCGTCTGACTCTTCGGTCCATTGAATGATGTCAATAAACTGTTTCTTGATGAAGTCCATCAGCGCCATGGTCAACTCCTGTTTGTGGAAGAACGAATGGTGATGATACCCGCGTGTAGTGAAGGGGCAATGGCCTTCTGGAGGCTTTGGCCGGTGGGCGCGGTCACCGCAACCAGGGCCACAACCTGGGCGTCGCTTTGTTATACGCCTGGTAGGCCGGCTCGGCGCCCCACTTCGCATCGGCATGGGCTTCCAGCATGGGTACGCCGCTGATGCGCGTGATGAGCGTCAGCACAAACAAAGGTGAAATCATGCCAATCCACTGCCAACCATGCAATCGCGGAATCACACAGATGAAGATGCCAGCCCAGAGGGTAATTTCGCCCAGGTAGTTGGGATGGCGCGACCAAGCCCACAAACCGCTCTGGATGAAACGGCCGGCATTGGCCGGGTCAGCCTTGAAATCGCGCTTTTGCAAGTCTGCCACCACCTCCAGACTCAGACCGATCAGCCAGAGTCCACCACCCACAAACGTGAACAGGCTCAATTTATGGGCTCCTGGTGAGGTGACGGCAATCAGCACCGCACTCAATGTCAAAAACACCCACAGGCCCTGAAGCGTCCAGGCCACGAGAAATCGCATGAACACTGGTTTGATGTGGTTGAACCGCCGGTCTGAACCATCCTTCTGGATGCGCCAGAACAAAAAAGTACCCAGGCGAATCGCCCAAACCGCGCACATCAGCATCAACAAACCGTCTGCAAACTGCACGGAAGGGCTAAATCCGGCGGCCAACAACAGTAGCAAGAGGTAGGTGAGGCAGCCGGTCAGGTCGTAGAACTTTTCGGTCTGCAGGATGAACGACGGAATGAACACCAGCCACTGAACGGCAAAGGCCAGAGCGGCACATGCCATGAGCAGGTGCACACCCGCAATTTGAGGACCGTTTGACTCACCGGCCCAAGCGACGCCTGCCGCCGTGGCAACTGCCGTTACGATCACCAGCGCTGAAAGCACATTCTTGTTTTTCATGGAGGACCGCTACCCAGTGCGCCAAGCAGATTTGGCAAAAACCAGAGTTGTGAAGATGGCATAGTATGGCGACTTGATTTGTCACACACAGCCAACGGTCACCGTGCCCGATTTTGATCAACTTGCCGCCTACCGGGAAAACGGCTACCTGGTGCTCCCCGATTTCAAAACGCCTGTCCAGGTGCTGGCGCTGCGCCAGTGGGCCACCACCTTCGTGGATCAATTTGATGCCAGCCAAGTGAAGTCGATCTTCACCACGCGGGACCAATCCCGCGAAGTGGACGACTATTTCATGGGTTCAGCTGACAAGATGCGCTGCTTTTTCGAGGAAGAAGCGTTTGATACGGCAGGCCAGTTGCGACAGCCCAAAGCGTTGTCGATCAATAAAATCGGACACGCACTGCATGACCTGGACCCCTTGGTCAGCGAATTTTCACGCGGACCCAAACTGGCTGAATTGGCGCGTGGCCTGGGTCTGATGCAACCGCAGATCTGGCAGTCAATGGTCATCTTCAAGCAGCCTCACATTGGAGGAGAAGTGCGCTGGCATCAGGATGCCACTTTTTTTGACACCGCGCCCATCACAGTAACGACCTTCTGGTTTGCGCTCGAGGACGCGACTCTGGAGAACGGCTGCCTGTGGGTCCAACCCGGCGGCCACCTGGGGCCGTTGCGCGAACGTTTCGTGAAAACGGGCATTGACAGCGCTGCCTTGGAAATGCTGGACAGCACCCCATGGCCCACATTGCCCTATGCAAAGCCGATAGAGGCACGCGCTGGAACCCTGGTGGTCCTGCACGGATTGTTGCCGCACTACAGCGCGACCAACCGTTCGGCCCGGTCACGCATGGCCTACACGCTGCACGTGACGGATGCAGGCTCGTTCTATTCCCCCAAAAACTGGCTGCAGCGTGGAGCAGATCTGCCCGTTCGGGGTTTTGAATAGAAGCCGCGAGGCGGTTTTTGCTGGCAGATTTGAACGTGGTTTAACAGGGCATGGTGAGGTCTACAATCGCCTCCCCTACCATGGCTGCCTTGTCAGCTGGAGACAATGATGACCCAAAAACCAACCAACAACGGCAACCGACAAACTGATCTGCGCCGCGCCGCACTGGAATACCACGAGTTTCCAACGCCCGGCAAAATCGCCATCGCGGCCACCAAGCAGCTTATCAACCAGCACGACCTGGCGCTGGCCTACTCGCCTGGGGTTGCGGCACCTTGCGAAGAAATTGTCAAAGACCCGAACAACGCGTTCAAATACACCAGTCGCGGTAACCTGGTTGCTGTCATCACCAATGGCACGGCAGTACTGGGCTTGGGCAATATTGGTCCGCTGGCCGCTAAACCGGTGATGGAGGGCAAAGCAGTCTTGTTCAAAAAGTTTGCAGGCATTGACGTGTTTGACCTGGAAATCAACGAACGCGACGACCTGGACAAGCTGGTAGACATCATTGCGTCGCTCGAGCCCACATTTGGTGGCATCAATCTGGAAGACATCAAGGCGCCAGACTGTTTTTATGTCGAACGCAAACTGCGCGAGCGCATGAAGATTCCAGTCTTTCACGATGACCAGCATGGCACTGCCATTGTGGTGGGTGCAGCGATTTTGAATGGTCTCAAGGTAACCGGCAAAGACATCAAACACGTCAAGTTGGTGACCTCAGGCGCGGGTGCAGCAGCGCTGGCTTGCCTGGGCTTGCTGGTAAAGATCGGACTGCCGCGCGAGAACATCTATGTGACCGACCTGGCCGGTGTCGTGTATGAAGGCCGCACCGAGCTGATGGACGCCGACAAAATAGTGTTTTCACAAAAGACTTCTGCCCGCACCCTGGGCGAAATCATCGACCGCGCTGATATCTTTCTGGGCCTGTCGGCCGGTGGTGTCCTCAAAAAGGAGATGGTCGCAAAGATGGCTGCAAGGCCCCTGATTCTTGCCCTGGCCAACCCCAATCCTGAAATCAGCCCCGAGGATGTCAAGTCCGTGCGCAGTGATGCGGTCATGGCAACAGGACGGACCGACTATCCAAACCAGGTCAACAACGTCCTGTGTTTCCCTTACATCTTTCGCGGTGCACTGGACGCGGGCGCTTCGACCATCACGGTTGAAATGGAGATCGCTGCGGTGCATGCCATCGCCGAACTGGCCCAAGCAGAGCAAAGCGAAGTGGTTGCAGCGGCCTACGCGGGCGAGCAACTGGCGTTTGGCCCCGAATACCTGATTCCCAAGCCGTTTGACCCGCGATTGATGATGAAAATCGCCCCGGCGGTCGCCAAGGCGGCGACGGACAGTGGCGTCGCGCTGCGTCCCATCACTGACATGGATGCGTACAAGGAGCGGTTGCAGAGCTTTGTTTACGCTTCAGGAACAACCATGAAGCCGATCTTCACGGCGGCCAAGAAAGCCCTGAAGAAACGCGTGGCTTACGCCGAGGGCGAGGAAGAGCGCATTCTGCGGGCCGCGCAAATCGTGGTGGACGAAGGCCTGGCCCGCCCCACACTGATTGGCCGGCCAGCCATCATTGCCCAACGTATCGAGAAGTTCGGCCTGCGCTTGAAGGAGGAGCTCGACTACGACGTGGTCAACGTCGAGCAAGACCATCGGTATCGCGATTTCTGGCAGACCTACCACCGGATGACCGAGCGCCAGGGCGTGACAGCTCAAGGTGCCAAAATTGAAATGCGCAGGCGTCTGACGCTGATTGGCGCGATGTTGCTGCATAAAGGCGACGTAGACGGCATGATTTGCGGCACCTGGGGTACCACCACCATGCATCTGCCGTACGTAGATCAGGTCATTGGCCGCCGCCCGGGTGTCAACACCTATGCCTGCATGAACGGCTTGCTACTGCCTGATCGGCAGTTGTTTCTGGTCGATACCCACGTCAACTATGACCCAACCGCGCAGCAGCTTGCTGAAATCACAACCTTGGCAGCCGAGGAAATGATGCGGTTTGGCATCCGCCCCAAGGCTGCTTTGCTGTCGCATTCGAACTTTGGCAGCAGCAACCAGCCCAGTGCAATCAAAATGCGCCAGACCCTGGACTTGCTTAAGGTTCAAACGCCTTGGCTTGAAGTCGATGGCGAAATGCATGGTGACGTGGCGCTGGACGGCAAGGCACGAGCCGCGATCATGCCCAACAGCACGCTGGAAGGCGACGCCAATCTGTTGGTCCTTCCCAACATCGACGCCGCCAACATTGCCTACAACCTGCTGAAGACGGCCGCCGGGGGCAATATTGCGATCGGACCCGTTCTTCTGGGTGCGGCCAAACCCGTGCACATTCTGACGGCCAGCACCACCGTACGTCGCGTGGTAAATATGACAGCACTCACAGTTGCTGACGCCAACGCCAGCCGGCAATGACTTAACAAGAAGCTTGCGCTAACTTAGTCACCCAATATCCACATCCTTCTTGCCCAAATTTTGGGCAAGGGCTTGCGCTTTTTGCTCAAATGCGCGACACTATGCGCATTGAGACTTTAGGGTTTACCCGAGGCCTCCCCATGGTTTGCAAGAGGTTTATTCGTGCTGAAAGTTTTGTCGCCTGCGCGCTTTAGCGGCTCGCTTTTCAAGTTAGCGCTTACTGGCATTTTGTTC
>JANMCB010000135.1:0-6172 GCA_031360805.1 Rhodoferax sp. | reverse complement strand
ACGTGGCTACCCGACCACCATTCTTTTCAAGCCAGACGGCACAGAGGTTACCCGCTTGCCCGGCGAAGTCGATGCGGCGCAGTTCATGCAACTGCTTTCACTTGGGCTGGCCACGACCCAGGGCATCAAGGAGACGCTGGCTGCAGCACTGAACGGTGCCAGCGATGCGGTGCCGCTTGCAGCCAATGCGTGGCGCATGCTGGCGTTCTACTCATGGGACACAGACGAAGCGCAGCTGGTGCCCAAAAAGGAACTCGCTACAACTGTCCAGCAGTTGGCGCAAAAATGCCCACCACAATTTCAGGAAGCTGCCGCCCGGTTAACCCTCAAAGCCGCAGCGATCTCAGCCCAGGACAAAGCTCCCGGCCTGGACAAAGCGCGAGCCCTCGCCACGGCGCAAAGTGTGTTGGCGGATGTCGCCCGATCGCGTGACAACGCCGACATATTGGCCTATTACGGGAACGACATCATTGCCACGCTCACCGTCAAAGGAAGCAAGGAGCGCGGCGACTTGGTGACTGCCTGGAACGCAGCGTTGGAGCGACTGGCGCAAGACACAACGCTTTCGAAAGCCGACCAGTTGGGCGCTGCGCAGGCCATTGTGACGTTGACCGAAATCGACCTGCCCGCAAATTCGAAGGCACCCCGTGCGCCCGCCCTGGTTGCAATGGCCAAAGCCGCCGTCGCCAAAGCCGACAAGGCCACGGTTGACAAATACGAACGCCAGGCGGTGATTCCCTCAGCCGCGCATTTGCTTGCCGATGTTGGCTTGATCGATGAGTCCGACGCCATGCTGCAAGCCGAACTGCCCAAGGCCGTGTCGCCGTACTATCACATGCTGGTCCTCGCATCCAATGCCAAAAAACGCGGCAACGCTATCGCGTCACTCGACTGGGCTGAGAAAGCCTATGAAGGGTCAGTTGGCCCAGCCACCCGATTGCAGTGGGGCAGTGGTTTTGTGGCCAAGCTGGTCGAGCTGTCGCCCAAAGACAGCGCCCGCATCGAAAAAGCCGCAGCCCAGGTGATTAGCGAGCTGGACGCAGCACCAGAAACCTTTTACGAGCGCAACCGCCGCAGCCTTGAAAAGATGGCCAAACAGCTTGACACCTGGAGCCAGAAAAATCAGCAGGCGCCGGTGCTGAAAAAGCTGACCGCCCAGCTCGACTCAGTCTGCACCAAGTTGCCAGCAAAAGATACTGCCCGTGAGGCTTGCAGCGGAGTTTTTGGGATGGCGGGAAAAAAGGCTTGAATCGCTCACCCAAAGGGAAACTTGCCGATGAAAACCGCAACTCTGGGCCCTCGCGGGTTGCTGGGGGCGCAGTGAGGTGGCTGGGGCTGCGCTAACGCTGATCAGGGCGTGCCTCAGGCGCGCGGCTCACCCCGCTCATTGACAATGATGGTCGGGCCTGGCTGGGTGGCCATCTGGACCCGGTGTTCCTGGCCCTGGAAGCTGTAGACCACATCCCAATACGCCGGCGTTGCCTGGGCGCCAGTGTTGGCGCAGCGCTGCACGTCCTGCATTTGCCCGGATTGCACCGAGCCGTCGCGCCCAACGTTGGAGCCGATCACACCACCCGCGATTGCGCCGCCGGCGGTGGCGATGTCCTTGCCGATGCCGCCACCCACCTGGTGCCCCAAAATGCCGCCAATCACGGCGCCCAGCAGCGCGCCGCCCACATTGGGGTTGCCACGCCCCTGAGCCACCGGTTCGCGCTCGACCCAGCAACGTTGCCCGCCTTGAGCCAGCACGGCGCGCACCGAGGTGATGTTGACTTCATACAGCCGCTCGTCGCGGCGTGGGCGGTTGTCGTACACGGCGATCGGCGCGGGAGCGTAACGGTTGTCCTCCACCTGCAGGTCGCGGCGGACCGTCCGCACCGACGACACACTGTTGTTCAAGCCCATCGCCGCCAATGACTCATAACGCCCCGGGCGCAGGACCACGCAACGTCCGCGAAACCCGGCGTCCGAGCAGGCCTCCCACCGGTCCCCGAGCACCACCACCGACGAGGCGCGGTCATTGAAGCCCGAACGCGAAAAATCGTCTACCGGCGCATCGGCAGTGAAGGTACGCCCCTCGAACCCTTCGCGCTCATAAAAAATCACCTGCGCCGCCACCGGCAACGGCAATGGCGCCACATAGCGCGGCTCCTCCACACGTGCAACGCGGCTTGTTGCCCGTGCCGACGAGAGGCGGTCGCCCATGCCCATGGCCGCCAAGTTGGCATAACGCCCTGGGGGCAGCACCACGCAGCGCCCGTTGAAGCGCTGGTCTTCACACAGCTCCCAGGCATCGCCGATCACCATGGCCGACGCAGCGCGGTCATTAAAGCCAGAGCGCGAGAAGTCTTCCAGCGGGTCCACCACCGTGAGCGAGCGCCCTTCAAAACCGGCACGTTCGTAAAAAATGACCTGTGTGGGCATGGGCAGGGGCGCTAACCGGTTCTCCGCAATGCGCTGGCCAGGCTCGATGGCGCGCACCGAAGTGATGCGCCCGGTCAGGCCCATGGCGTTCAGCGACCCATATTGCCCCGGGCGCAACACCACGCAGCGTCCGCCGTAGCGCACGTCTTCACAGGCCTCCCAGGGCCCGCCCTGCACCAGCACAGATGCCGCGCGCTCGTTGAAGCCAAAGCGCTCGAGGTCGCCCACCGCCTGTTGCGTGGTGAACGAGCGGCCCTGGTAGTTGTCGTTTTCATAAAAGGTGACCTGCGCCACCGCCTGGCCTGCCACAGCCAGGGCGGCCGCAGCAAGCGCGCTTTTCAACAATGTGTTCATGGATGACTCCTGTTCGAGGTAACAGGACCATCATCGGCAGGTCTGCACACGCTGTCCGTGTGATGGCGCACATTGCGCCGCTGGGCGGGTGAGGCCCGCGTAAATGCGTACGAATGAGTGTCTCAGTGGTGCTGTCTGAAGAACTTACTCTGACGCAGTACAATTGTGTACACAGTGAATCACAATTGATCCCTCATCTAACCAAAGGCAAACCCAATGGAAGCAACCAAAATAGGCATTCGGGAATTTCGCGCCGGCATCGCTGAGTTCATTGCGTCCCGCACGCCAGTGGCAGTCACCCGCCACGGTCAAACGGTGGGCTATTTCATCCCGACACAAGGCCAGGTGGACGCGGACATTGCGGCGCTGAAAGAGGCCAGCAAAACCCTGGACAAATTGCTTGCAGCAAAAGGCGTTGACGGTGAGGAGCTTGCTGCCGATTTCAAAGCAGTCCGCAGGCAGGCAAGCTCTCGCAACAAGCCAAAAACAGCAGCGGCATGAGCAACAGGGCGATCGTTCTGGATGCCAACATCCTGATTCGGGCGGTGTTGGGCAAGCGGGTGCGGGAACTGTTGATTGAGCACGCAGCCACGGTCAAATTCTTTGCGCCTGATGTAGCCTATGCCGATGCCAGAAAACACTTGCCCGCGCCTGGCCGTTCGGGGCACTCACTCACATAAGCTCTAGCGCCAACAACTGACGCACTGCCGATCATGTTGGCTGGCGTCAAGCCGTTTCCTGAATCAAGCAGTCCGCAGAAATCCCCAAACCCAAATGCAGCCGCCGCACCATGGAAAGGCTGAGCGGCCTTTTCCGGTTAAGCACTTCGTACACGCGGTTCAGGCCGCCAATCATGGGTTGCAAGTCTTTGGGCTTTAAGCCCTGCTGCTCCATGCGGAACTTGATGGCTTCCACCGGATCGGGCAAGTCCACCGGGAAATGTTTGGCCTCGTAGGCCTCCAGCAAAGTGCCAAGCACTTCCAACTGGTCGGCTTCTGGCGTGCCCCGGCGCGGGTCAGCGTCGACCAGTGCAGAAACGGTTTTCAACGCCGCTTTGTATTCAGCCTTTGAGTGCAGGGGTTTGATCGCCATTGAAATTCCTTCGCTAAAGTTCCACAGTATCGGCATCTACCAGGTCATATTCCTTGTGCGTTCCGATGAACTTCACAAAAACAAACCCGCTTCTATAAGCCACGGCAACAATGAGCCGATAGTCATTGCCCTTCAGGTTAAACACAATACGGCGACTCTTCAAAATGCTGACGGTGGCGTACTGGGTCTTCAGGTCGGATGGCTGCGTCCATTTGGCCTTTTTGACTTCAGCAACCCACGAAAGAATGGACTGTTTGGCGACGGGGTGTTTAGCGGCAAACGCAAGAAGTGGAGGCACGGAGACCGGGTGCATTTGGGAATTTTAGTCCCAAATAGGGACAAATTCAAATTTCACTTATCTTTCGTCTTCTCAATTTACTCCTGCATCAAAAACTGCAGCTGACCGTCAACGGCTTCGTGGTGGCGTTTGGCGTCTTCCAGCTGGTTAATGCCCCGCTGTCGGACCGGGATGTCCGCAAGGGTGTACTTGATGACGGGGCTGACTTTGATGGCCCTGGGCGCCCACCTTACCCCGCGCCACCAGCGGTCGCAAGTGCTTGCGCCACAATAGTTGTTCAGGATTTTCTGCAACGAACAAACGATGGAGCCCGCACCATGAGCGACACCCCCGACTACGTACCACCAACCGTCTGGACCTGGGACAAAGGCAATGGTGGCCGTTTTGCCAACATCAACCGCCCCATTGCCGGGCCCACCCATGACAAGGACCTGCCGGTGGGCAAACACCCGTTTCAGTTGTACTCGCTGGCCACGCCCAACGGCGTGAAAGTCACCGTGATGCTGGAAGAACTGCTGGCCCTGGGCCATACTGGCGCCGAGTACGACGCTTGGCTGATCCGCATCGGTGAGGGTGACCAGTTCGGCAGCGGCTTCGTGGCGGTGAACCCCAATTCCAAAATCCCGGCGCTGCTGGACCGCAGCGGGCCCACGCCGATACGGGTGTTTGAGTCGGGCGCCATCCTGCTGCATCTGGCGCAGAAGTTTGGCGCCTTTTTGCCATCCGATGGCGCAGCGCGCGCTGAATGCCTGTCGTGGCTATTCTGGCAGATGGGCAGCGCACCTTACCTGGGCGGCGGCTTTGGACACTTCTATGCCTATGCGCCGACCAAGATGCAATACCCCATCGACCGCTTCGCCATGGAAGTCAAGCGCCAGATGGATGTGCTGGACCGCCGTCTTTCTGAGAGCCCTTACCTGGCGGGTGACGACTACACCATTGCCGACATGGCGGTCTGGGCCTGGTACGGCACCCTGGCCAAGGGGCAGCTTTATGAGGCTGGTGAATTTTTGCAAGTGCAGAGCTACACAAACGTGCTGCGCTGGACCGATGAGATTGCAAAGCGCCCGGCCGTGCAGCGGGGCCGCATGGTCAACCGCACCTGGGGCAAGGAGGATAGTCAGTTGCCCGAGCGGCATGCGCCCAGCGATTTTGACGCCTCGGTCAAACCTTGATCACCGTGCAGGCAAGTACCAAGCCCTGTTCAAAAACGGCTGCCCAAACTCAAACTTCTCGCCCACACGCGGCGCCGCCAACTGCACGCCCTTGGCCCGGGCGGCGGTGGCCGTGCGCACGGCCGGTTCGGCCCAGTCGTGGTAGGCCAGGTTGAAGGTGGCCCAGTGCACTGGCAGCATGGTGGTCGCACCCACGTCCAGGTGCGCCTGTACGGCCGCTTCCGGGTGCATATGAATGTCCAGCCAGGTGTCGCCATAGGCGCCAATTTTGATGAGCGCAAGTTCGGGCGCGCCCAGGCGCTCGCGAATCTCCTTGAAGTGGCCCGCATACCCGGTGTCGCCGCTGTACCAGGCTGAATGGCGTGGACCCTTGATAAACCACGACGACCACAACGTGCTGTTGTCCATGCTCTTGCGGCCTGAATAGTGCCGGGCCGGTGTGCAGTGGATCGCCACGCCTTTGATGGTGAGTTGCTCCCACCAGTCCATCTCGTGGATTTGCGCTTTCGGCACCGCCCAGCGATGCAAGTGTGCACCCACGCCGAGGCCCACGTAAAAATGGCTGCCGCCGCGCGCCAGGTGCCGCACGGTGTCCATGTCGAGGTGGTCAAAATGGTCGTGGGAGATGACCACGGCGTCGATGTTTTTCCACTGTTCCAGCGCCAGCGGCGCCGGGTGCAGCCGCGCCGGGCCGAGCCACTGAAACGGCGAGGTGCGCTGTGAAAACACCGGGTCAGTCAGGATGCGCACGCCGTCAATTTCGACCAACACACTGGCGTGGCCCAGCCACCAGGCGCGCAGGCCGGACAGCGGCCTCGCGGCCAATGGG
>JANMCB010000123.1:0-4770 GCA_031360805.1 Rhodoferax sp. | reverse complement strand
AGCCTGAACCGCTTGCCATCTGCGGTTTTCACATCCAGAGCGCCGGTCATCCCCGCGTATTTGCCTTTGCCAGGAACGTAGCCGACGACCCTGGCCTCGGCATCGGCCAGAGTCTTGAGTTTGAGCAGCACGTCGCTGCGTCCGGTGACGTAAGGTGCGCTTGCCAGGTGAAGCATCAGCCCTTCGCCACCGGCGGCATAAACGGCGGCCAAACGGTCGCGCAGCACCGCTTCATTCGGAACCCTGAACTGCTCCACGCCCTGCAACTGAGCCCATCCGATGCCGGGCACCATCACTTTCAAGAGCGCCGCACGCTCGGCAAAGGTGCCAGCGCCATTTGGCAGCTCAAACACCAGGTACTTCACCTTCTCCCATTCGGCATCAATCGGTTGCAGGCGCCGCACAATGCCGGACACAACGTCGAAGCTGCCGCGACCCATCCAAAGTTCGCCATCCAGCCGTGTTTTTGGCAGCTTTGCGAGAAACCAGGCAGGCGCTGAAATCGTACGGCCGCTTCGAAAACGCAGCGTAGTGCCGTCCCACAGTGCGCGCACGCCGTCCAGCTTTTCACTGACGAGGTATTTGGATGGATCAATCGACGCCGGGGCATTGCTGGCAAGCAGTACGTCTGCGCCAGTTTTGGCCAGCACGGGTGCAGACACACTGGCCCCCAGAAGTGCCAGCAGTTGAATCTGAAAGTTGCGGCGACTTAAGGTCGCGAGCGGCATCGGCGTTTGCATCATTGGCGCATCCTTTTCGGGCGGTCGGGCGGGGTCAGGCCGTATCCTATCAGCCGTACTGCCCGAATACGCGCGCTGCATGGACACCCAGACCGGTCGCAACGCTGGAAAACCGGTCGCCGCGCACGACTTTGGCGCCAGGAAACGCTGCTGCGATCCGCTGCGCCAGCACTGGCAGGCCGGTTGATCCGCCTGTGAAATAGAGCGCCTTGACCTGGTTTGGCGCCAGACCAGCCTGGCGCAAGGTGTGTTGTGCCGCCGATGCGATCCGGTCCAGATCGGCATCGATGGCGGCAATCACGTCCGCCTCAATCAAGGATACGCGCAGTCCGGCTTCGAGCATCGAGAGGTCAATCTCAATCTGAAACGGTGGTTCGGTGTCGCTTTGCGTCGCGCCAGCTTCGCAGAGTTCAGCAATCCTGATTTTGGCAGCTTCGGCACGCGCGATCAGCGTATGCCCCTGGTGTTGTTTGACCACACGCAGCAGGCGCGCGTGCTGGCGCAAGTCAGCGTAGAAGGGCTTCATCTGAGTCAATTCACTCACGCGTGCAGCCCCGTAGGTGGTGTTGATCAAATGCCAGGTGGCCAGGTCAAAGTAGATTTTGCTGGGCACTTCGCGTCCGCTCGGTCCCAGTGCGCCATAGCCGCAGGTTGGCAAAATCTGCTTCAATTCAACCTGACGGTCAAAGTCAGTTCCGGCAATATGGACGCCGTGGTTGGCCAGAATGTCATCCTTGCGATCAATTCGCTGGCGCTGCTTGGGACCCACCCGAACCAGTGAAAAGTCTGAAGTCCCGCCGCCAATATCGGCCACCATCACCACTTGCTCATCTTGAACCGTATTCTCGTAATCCAGCGCAGCGGCAATCGGCTCAAACTGAAAGCTGATTTCGGCAAAGCCCACCTTATGGGCCGCTTTTGCCAGCGCCGCCTGCGCCGCAGCGTCGCGTTTCGGGTCGTCATCCACAAAAAAGACGGGCCGCCCCAAAACCGCGCGCGACAGAGGTTCGCCCGCCTCAATTTCCGCCAAACCCTTGAGGTGGCGTAAATAACCGCTGACGACGTCAAGGTAAGCCACGCCCCGCCCACCACCGACGTCAGTGGTTTGCGTTGCCAGCGTTGAGCCGAGAATGCTCTTCATGGACCGCATGAGACGCCCTTCGATTCCACTAACGTAAGCGCCTACTGCGGCTCGACCGTAATGAACTTGAGGGTCTTCATGCCCGGCCAGGCCTTCAATGGCATAGAACGCAGCCGTTGGCATGGTACGGTAACCGGGTTCAAGTTCAACCAATCGCACGCCAGCTTGCATCGGCAATGCAATAGCGGAATTGGAAGTCCCAAAGTCAATGGCGCAAGTTCCGGTCATAGGAGAGTTGACAGTTGTGAGGTAAAAATAAACAGCGGCGTCACAGCCTCAGCCCAGGCCAACGGCATGGCGGCGTCGCCAGGGTCAGCCATTGCCCAAATCTGCCAACCTGTTATACTAGAAGGCTTTTCGGAATATTCCGCAGGGGTGTCCGTGTTCACGAAAACCGCGGGCGTTGACAGGGCAATATCGCAGGCAATATCACTTTTGTGGTGCCTGCGGCAGGGCCAATTTTATCAGTCAAAATTCAGACGTTTAGGGACGTTTTTTAATGCCAACCATCAACCAGCTAGTGCGTCAAGGCCGAGAGGTCGAGACCATCAAGTCGAAGAGTCCTGCCATGCAGAACTCTCCGCAGCGTCGCGGTGTGTGCACCCGTGTGTACACCACAACGCCCAAAAAGCCCAACTCAGCCTTGCGTAAAGTCGCCAAAGTGCGCCTGACCAACGGGTTTGAAGTGATTTCGTACATCGGCGGCGAAGGCCACAACCTGCAGGAACACAGCGTGGTGCTGGTTCGCGGCGGTCGTGTCAAGGACTTGCCCGGTGTGCGTTACCACATCGTGCGCGGTTCGCTCGACTTGCAAGGCGTGAAAGACCGCAAGCAGTCGCGCTCCAAGTACGGTGCCAAGAAGCCTAAAGCGAAATAAAAGCGAAGTAATTCGTCTGCGAACCATGCGTCATCAAGGCGTGTTGTAAGTAGGTTAAAAAGGTGTTTGTTTGTCGCGTGGCGCGATAAATGAGCGTAGTGACCTGATTTTGGGTCGAGTAAGTGAGAGTTTGATTCATTAACTCTCGCGGTGTCTGTAAAGATGCCAACTGAAGCAAAGAGGTGAAAAAATGCCACGTCGTCGCGAAGTCCCTAAACGTGAAATCCTGCCGGATCCCAAATTCGGCAATGTCGAGCTGTCCAAATTCATGAACGTGATCATGGAAGGCGGCAAGAAAGCGGTCGCTGAGCGCATTATTTATGGCGCGCTGGAGCAGATCGAGAAGAAAAACCCAGGCAAAGACCCGGTTGAAGCCTTCACCATGGCCATCAACAATGTGAAGCCGATGGTCGAGGTGAAGTCCCGTCGTGTTGGCGGTGCCAACTACCAGGTGCCGGTTGAAGTGCGCCCGGTGCGCCGTCTGGCCCTGTCGATGCGCTGGATCAAGGAAGCCGCCCGCAAGCGTGGCGAAAAATCCATGGCTCTGCGCCTGGCCAATGAACTCATGGAAGCCACGGAAGGCCGTGGCGGCGCTATGAAGAAGCGCGATGAAGTGCACCGCATGGCAGAGGCCAATAAGGCGTTCTCCCACTTCCGCTTTTAAAGCGGCGGGGCGGCTACTGCGCGGCCCTCATGCGTTGTTGCAACCTCTTGCCGTGCCTTTGGCACTGTCTGCGAGGTTGCGCCTAGCCTGAAGACCGCTCGCTACGCCGAACTTACGGTAAGCGCAGTTGGCAGAACTTCCGGGTTCACTCCCGAACGCCCCAATACCGGGGGCGCTAAACAGTCGGTTTTGACTTTCATTTAGAGCAACCAAGGATACTTATCATGGCTCGCCATACCCCTATTGAGCGTTATCGCAACATTGGTATTTCAGCGCACATTGACGCTGGTAAGACCACCACCACAGAGCGAATTCTTTTTTATACCGGCGTAAACCACAAAATTGGTGAAGTGCACGACGGCGCAGCCACCATGGACTGGATGGAGCAAGAGCAGGAGCGTGGCATCACGATCACTTCTGCGGCCACCACCTGCTTCTGGAAAGGCATGGGCGGCAACTTTGAAGAGCACCGCATCAACATCATCGACACCCCGGGCCACGTTGACTTCACGATTGAAGTTGAGCGCTCGATGCGCGTGCTCGACGGCGCGGTGATGGTGTATGACGCTGTGGGCGGCGTGCAACCCCAATCAGAAACCGTTTGGCGCCAGGCCAATAAATACCGCGTGCCGCGTCTTGCGTTCGTCAACAAGATGGACCGCACCGGCGCTGACTTCCTGCGCGTGCGTGAAATGATGATCCTTCGCTTGAAGGCCAACCCCGTTGCCATTCAGATTCCTATCGGCGCTGAAGAGAAGTTTCAGGGTGTGGTCGATCTGGTCAAGATGAAAGCCATCTATTGGGACGACGACAAAGGTGTGACTTTCACTTACAAAGACATTCCGGCCGACCTGGCCGACGTGTGCGCCGAGTACCGTGACAAGCTGGTCGAGGCGGCTGCCGAAGCCAGCGAAGAGCTGATGAACAAGTACCTCGAAGGCGTTGCCATGACCGAGGAAGAGGTTAAATTTGCGATTCGCAAGCGCACCATCGCCGGTGAAATCCAGCCAATGCTGTGCGGTTCAGCGTTCAAGAACAAGGGCGTGCAAGCCATGCTTGACGCGGTGATTGAGTACATGCCAGCGCCGACGGACATCCCGCCTGTCAAGGGCATGGATGAAGACGAAGTCCCCACCACCCGCAAGGCGGACGACAGCGAGAAATTCTCAGCGTTGGCTTTCAAGTTGATGACCGACCCGTTTGTGGGCCAGTTGACTTTCGTTCGTGTCTATTCGGGTGTTCTGTCCAAAGGCGACAGCGTCTTCAACCCGATTCGAGGCAAGAAAGAGCGGATTGGCCGTATCGTGCAAATGCACGCCAATAACCGTGAAGAAGTCAGCGAAATTCG
>JANMCB010000103.1:0-2520 GCA_031360805.1 Rhodoferax sp. | reverse complement strand
TTGCGCCAGAGTGGTCCAGGTTTTCTGGCCGTTGACGATGTATTTGTCGCCCACGCGCTCGGCTTTGGTTTTGAGCGACGCGAGGTCTGAACCCGAGCCCGGTTCGCTGTAACCCTGGCTCCACCAGACCTCGCCACTGGCAATGCCGGGCAGAAAGCGCTTTTGCTGCTCGGCCGACCCGAAGGTCATGATGACCGGCGCCACCATCACCGGGCCAAACGGAATGATGCGCGGCGCGCCGGCCATGGCGCACTCTTCTTCAAACAGGTGTTTTTGAACCGAGTTCCAGCCGGGGCCGCCGAATTCTTTCGGCCAGGCATAGCCGAGCCAGCCCTTTTTGCCCAGGATTTTGGCCCAGTCCTGCATGTCGGCGCGGGTTTGGTGCAAGGCGTTGTGCACCTTGTGCGAGATATGTTTGGGCAGGCTGGCAGCCACCCAGGCCCGCACGTCTTCGCGGAATTTCTGCTCTTCAGGGGTAAATGTCAAATCCATAAAAATGCTCCACTTGATGAGGGTTTCATGCTGCGCGGCACGTGTTTTAGCACGGTCGTTCGTTTAGTGCTGTCCAGACGGCGACAAGCCATGGTTTGGGGTCAGGACGAGCCGGTGTCGATGCCTAAGACGAGTCATTGTCGATGCCCAGTTCCGAGCACAATTTTTGCACTGTTTGGCGAAGCTGTGCGACTTCTTCTTCCAGGGCCGTCACGCGCTGCGCGATGCCTGCCTCGGCAGCACCCAAAGGGTTCAATGCGTTGTTGCCGGGATGGATGGCGTCCAGGTTCACGGCGCCGCACAGCAGGTGCATCCAGCGCTGTTCGCGCAGCCCGGCGGCACGGGGCAATTTCACGACCAACGAGCCGCCTTTCTCGACAGGGCGGTCCTGCAACTCCTCCAGAAAGCCGTCCACCGAGGAAATGTCGGCAAACTTGTACTAGCGTTCGCTGTTCAGGCGAAGCTCACCGGCTGTCTGCGCGCCGCGCAACATCAACAGGCCCAACAGCACGGCGGACTGCTCGGGCACCTTGATGCCGCGCTGAAAATTGTGCTCAAAACGCAGCACCCGGCCCACCGCGGATTCGCGCACCAGGTTGAGGGACTTGAGGTTGTCCAGCGCTTCTGCGGCCTGGGCATCGGTTAGCGTCATCAGCGGCTCGCGGCTGCTTTTCTGGTTGCAGCCCAACACCAGCGAGTTCAGCGACAGCGGGTAGCTGTCGGGCACGGTGCGCGCCTTTTCCATCAAGGTGCCCAGCACGCGGGCTTCGGTGGCGGACAGCGTCAAGGGCGCATCGGTGGCCACGGGGCTTGCGCCTGGCGTCAGGTCTTCGTTTTGCAAAGTGATAATCCAGTCATGAAAAACATCGTTATTTTGATCTCTGGCGGCGGCTCCAACATGGATGCCATTGTGCGGGCGTCAAAAAGCGGCGATTGGGAGCGGCGCATTGGCGCGCGGGTCGTGGCGGTGATCAGCAACCGGCCGGGCGCTGGCGGGCTGGCGCTCGCGCGGGCGCAAGGGATTGCGACAGCCGTGGTTGACCACAAGGATTTTGTCTCGCGCGACGCTTTCGATGACGCGTTGGCCGCTGCTGTCGATCAGCATGGCCAGGCTGACCAGAGAAGCGCGGGTTCGGCAGGAGCTGCTGCACCACAACCCGCGTTGGTGGTGCTGGCCGGTTTCATGCGCATTTTGACGCCCGCGTTTGTGAACCGGTATGCGGGCCGTCTGGTGAATATTCATCCCTCGCTGCTGCCCGCCTTTGCCGGCTTGCACACCCACCAGCGTGCGCTGGATGCAGGCTGCAGGGTTGCGGGCGCCACCGTGCACCAGGTGACTGTGAACCTGGACCACGGCCCGATTCTGGCCCAGGCCTCGGTGCCGGTGCTGGCAGGTGATACAGCCGACCAACTTGCCGCGCGGGTGCTTACGCAGGAGCATTTGATGTACTCGAAGGCGATTTTTGAGTTGCTATGTTAATAGTAGCATACTTTTTATATTATACGAGGGCTAGAGCCTGATTTTATTGGTATTTTGCCAATTTTGACGGTTTGAATAGGTTTTTTTGAGAAAATTTATATCACCCGTGATATGAACTCATCGAAAAAATAAGTCTCAAAGCTTCGCAAAACGCGGCTGTCGCGGGCGACCTGCCTCGCCAAGTGAGTCGGCGCTGGCAGCATTGCCTGCGACATCGACATCAACATCAACCTCACCATTGAACATGGCGGCCGGCCTGACCCACAGACCCTGTTCGCCGTAGAGCGCCCGGTACAGCGTCATCGGCTCCAGCGTTTCGCTGTGCCGCACGGTGCCGACCACTTCATACAGGCCGCCCTTGTAGTGGCGGTAGCGGCCCGGCGGCGTGGTGATCATCGGGGGCAGGGTGTCGTCAGTCATGGTGCAGTTGTTTGAGGCGGCCGCGGTGGGCCAAATTTTGGGGTCTGAGGGCAACCTTAAGCAAGGGTAACAGGGGCGAAGAGATGCTCGGGATGGCCCTTGAAAAACCGCCTGCGTGGGACAATATA
>JANMCB010000100.1:0-5228 GCA_031360805.1 Rhodoferax sp. | reverse complement strand
ATTTATGCAACCCCTCAAAGGCATCACCGTCGTTGCGCTGGAGCACGCCATCGCAGCGCCTTTTGCCACGCGCCAACTGGCCGACATGGGCGCCCGCGTCATCAAAGTTGAACGCCCTGGCGTGGGCGATTTTGCGCGTGGCTATGACAGTCGCGTTCGGGGCCTGGCGTCGCACTTCGTCTGGACCAACCGCTCCAAGGAAAGCCTGACGCTGGACGTGAAACATGACGAAGCGCAAAAAATATTGATGCGGCTGATTCTGGAACAAGCCGACGTGGTGGTGCAAAACCTCGCACCGGGTGCGGCGGCGCGGCTTGGTCTGTCGTATAAAGCGCTGTCAAAGCAAAAGCCCGGCATCATCGTTTGCGATATCTCGGGCTACGGCAGTGATGGCCCGTACCGCGACAAAAAGGCCTATGACCTGTTGATTCAAAGCGAGTCGGGCCTGCTGTCCGTGACCGGCACGCCCGAAACGCCCGTCAAAGCCGGCAACTCGATTGCCGACATCGCCGCAGGCATGTACGCGTACACCCAAATTCTGGCGGCCCTCATGCACCGCCAGCAGACGGGTGAAGGCCAATGCATTGATGTCTCCATGCTGGAGTCGCTCACGGAATGGATGGGATACCCGCTGTATTACGCGTTTGAGGGGGCGTCGCCGCCGCCGCGCTCGGGCGCCAGCCACGCCACGATTTACCCCTATGGTCCGTTCGCCGCGGGTGATGGAAAAACGGTGATGCTGGGCCTGCAAAACGAACGCGAGTGGCGCGTTTTTTGCGACAAAGTCCTGCTGCAACCTGAATTGGCAATGGATGCGCGCTTCTCAAGCACCGCCAAACGCAGTGAGCAGCGCGAGGTGCTGTCGGCGTTGATCGTTGCCGCATTCAGCACATTGACAGCCACAGAAGTAGCGGACCGCCTTGAAAGCGCCGGCATCGCCAACGCCCAGGTCAACAGCATGCAGGAAGTGTGGGCACACCCCCAATTGAAGGCGCGTGATCGTTGGCGCAGCGTGGACACTCCCGCCGGACCGATCCCCGCGTTGCTGCCACCTGGCTCCTGGCAGCACGGCGGGCCACGCATGGATGCCGTGCCTGCACTGGGGCAACACACCGATGCCATTTTGGGCCAGCAAGGCTACAGCGCCGAACAGATTGCGGCCTTGCGCGAAGTTGGCGCGGTTTGACATCTGCCGGGGCCGCCTTTCACCCTTCAATACTTAAAAAAACGACAAGACCCATGTCTGCAACCATCATCGACTCAAAGATTTTCGGCGACATTTTTTCAGACGCGCCGATGCGCCAGGTCTGGTCAGATGAAAACCGGACCGCCAAATACCTCGACATTGAACGCGCGCTGGCCAAGGTTCAAGGCGAGTTGGGCATCATCCCGCAGGCGGCAGCGGACGAGATTGTGAAAAACTGCGAAATCAGCACCATCGACTGGTCCAAACTCAAGGCCAAAACCGAAGCGATTGGCTACCCCATCATCGCGGTGGTCAACCACATCAATGCCCATTGCAAAGACGGCCTGGGTGAATATTGCCACTGGGGCGCCACCACGCAAGACATCACCGACACAGCGGCTGTGCTGCAAATTCGCGAAGGTCTGGCGCTGGTGGAGCAGGACCTCAAAGACATCTCGGATGCGTTGGTGGGGTTGGCGCGCAAATACCGCGATACGCCGATCATTGGCCGCAGCAACCTGCAGCAGGCCACGCCCATCACCTTTGGCTACAAGATGGCGAGCATTCTGGCGGGCATGGAGCGCCATCGCGAGCGGTTGCAACAGTTGAAGCCCCGCGTGCTGGTGGGCGAGTTTGGCGGCGCATCGGGCACGTTGTCGTCTCTGGAAAAAGGCGCCATGGAAACCCAGGCCGCGCTGATGAAGGAGCTGAACCTCGGCCAGCCGTTGATCAGCTGGCACACCGTGCGTGACAACTTTGCCGAAGTCGGCGCGTTTTTGGGCATTCTGGGCGGCTCGCTCGGCAAAATTGCCATGGACGTGAAGCTTTTGATGCAAACCGAAGTGGCCGAAGTGTTTGAGCCGTTCGCAACCGGGCGAGGGTCATCCAGCACCATGCCGCAAAAGAGAAACCCCATTTCCTGCCTTTACATCCACGCCAACATCTCGGTCGTGCGCCAGTTGGCCGCGTCGCTGATGGACGCCATGGTCGCCGACCACGAGCGCAGCACTGGCCCGTGGGAAATCGAATGGGTGGCCTTGCCCGAGATTTTCTGCCTGATGTCTGGCGCGTTGAAGCAGACCAAATTCATCCTGCAAGGGTTGGAGGTAGACGCCAACCAGATGCGCCGCAACATCGACATGACTCACGGCCTGGTGATGAGCGAGGCCGTGATGATGGGCCTGGGGCCGTACCTTGGCCGCGAAGTCGCCCATGATTTGGTCTACGACCTTTGCCGTGAAGCCATTAAAGAGAAGCGGCCGTTAATTGAATTGCTGGCGATGCACCCACTGGTCAACAAGCACGTCACCCGCGTCCAGCTGGAAGGGTTTTGCGACCCCATGAACAACCTGGGGCAAGCCGGGGTGATGGTGGACCGCGTTTTGGCGTCCATCAAGGCAAGCTGACGACGGGAAATCGCTGCAAATCAACGCTGTCGGGATTTTTTACAGCTGTTTTCAAAGCTGCTTTCTCTGCCGAATTTGTCCGTGATCGCTGCCCTTCCGGCTCGTACGGCGATCTCTCATGAGAGTCCTGTGAAACTCGAATGTGGCCAACAAAAAAGCCTTGGGTCACCGCAAGGCGACCCAAGGCTGATTTTCTGCATCAAGCGCAATGTCAGCGCGTTCAAACCCCAGGCGGAGGGCTCAGGATTCGTACTTGCGACGGCGAATCAGCCAGGCGCCCAGCAAGGCAACTGCTGCCAGCGCCAAAGATCCAGGCTCCGGAATGACGAATCGTTGCGTCGAAATGGTGAAGCTGAAGCCCAATGTCGTCGATTGATTTTCAGGCGTGGTGAACCCGATGCAACCTGCTGCCTGGCCAGCGGCCGAGCACTCAGCGGCTGACAATTGGCTCAGAACGCCACCGGTGCTGGGGAACACGTTCAGGAAGTAAGTCACTGCCCCCATTCCATTCGGGTCATAGCTGAACATCTGGTTTAGCAGGCCACCGACCAGCACGAAAATGTCGTTACATGGCGTTGGGCTGGTGACCACCGTGCAGGTTCCAAAGTTGTTCGTCTCGACGAAACCGATATTGACGTTCAGCGGGGGCAAAGTACCTGGCAAGCCGGGTGTTGCGACGGGCAGCAAAGCCGACAAATTCAAGCTTGCCGTCAAAGTGGCGCTGGTCAGCGACGCGCCGGTAATCGGGTTGTTGTTGTGCGTGATCGAATTGCCGAGTGCCCAAAAAGCGGGGGGGATCATGCCCGCACCTCCGATGAATGTGTTTACTGTCCCATTCACCACGTCGCCTCCGATCACCAGTTGGCTTGGGCCTGATACGCCTGTTCCCCACGACAGCGTGTTGGTACCCACACCGTTGACGGCACCCGGTGTTGCGGCGCTAAAGATGCTGCTGAGATCGTACTCCCACTGGGTAACAATGGTTGGCGCAGCGTGTGCTGTCAAAGCGCTCGCCGCAATTCCCATGGCGACGACAGCTCGCTTGATTAAATGTTTCATCGTAATCCCCTAAAAATGCAATGCGACGCACCGCTGCGAAAAGTGATGCATATCGCGTGCCAGATTTTGGTCAATAAATTCATATCGATTTGCCGCAAATGTAAGTGCTTGTCGGTATTGATGATTTATGGAGGTCGCCTCGTTTGTAAAAGTTTGTGACTCTCCATTCGACGGTCGGAATTGTGACAGCTTGTAAAGCTGTAAGCAGTTTCGACAGATATATTGCCGGCAAACCGCAATCGGAACGACGATCCCGGCAAGTGAATTTGACAAAGCAATCCAAAAACCTCAAGCGGTCGATGCCCATCAATCCGCCTTGATGTTGGCCCGCTTGACAATGTCGCTCCACACCTTTTGCTCCCCCGCAATGAAGCTGGCGTAATCGGCCGACGCGCCACCGCCGCTCACCGCGTTGTCGGTCGCAAAGCGTTCAGTCACCGCTGACGATTTGAGGGCTTTGAACGACTCCTCCTGCAGGCGTTTGACAATGTCGGGTGGCGTACCCGCAGGGACATGCATGCCGTACCACTGCGAGGTCTCGAAGTTCTTGAAGCCCATCTCCACCACGGTGGGAACATCGGGCAGTGCGGCAATACGCTGTTGGGTGCCTACCGCGATGGCGCGCAATTTTCCGGCGCGGATGTGGGCTCCCAACGCTGGCATGCCCGCACTCGATGCTTGCAAGCGCCCAGCCAGCAGATCGGTAAGCTGCGGACCGGTGCCCCGGTACGGGATGTGCGTGATGAACATGCCCGTTACAAGCTTCAGGTATTCCATGGCCAGATGGCCTGCACTGGCATTGCCGGCCGAGCCGTAATTGAGTTTGCCGGGGTTCTTTTTGGCGTAGGCGACAAACTCGGTGAAATTTTTTGCGGGAACGTCCGGGTGAATCACAAAAACATTCGGCACCTTGGCCAACAGGGTGACGGGCGTGAAGTCCTTGTTCACGTCATAGGGTTGGTTGCTCAGCATGTAGGGGTTCACTGCCATCGTGCCAACGTGTGTCAATATCAAGGTGTGTCCGTCGGGTGCAGATTTGGCCACCTCCTGCATGGCGATCACGCCCGCGCCGCCGGGCTTGTTCTCCACAAAGACACTTTGCCCCAACTGTTTCGTCAACTCGACGGCCACTGAGCGGGCGACGATTTCAGACGTGCCCCCGGGGGCAAACGGGACGACAAAGCGAATCGGCTTGCTCGGCCAGCTGGATTGAGCCAACAAGCTGGGTGCCGCTACGCTGGCCGCGGAAAAAGTGGCGGCCTGCAGCACCTGGCGGCGGGACATTGGATGACCGGTCATTTTCAGAAACCCCACAAATAATCAAACGCGAACCGGCTCAAAATTGAGCCGCTGTTGAGACTCCAGCTTAGGCGCAAACCAGCTGGCCAGCTATCGGCGCAAACCCCTGCATCGTCAGTCTGAACCCAATGTCAACCGGGTCGGACGGCGCTGTTCAATGGCGTTTTTGACAAGCGCAGCGCAGCGGTAGAAGCCATGCGCGAATTTGCCATAGGGCATGGTGGCGAACAGTGCCATCACCACACCCAAATGCACCGCCAGCAACAACCCCATGATGG
>JANMCB010000066.1:0-6838 GCA_031360805.1 Rhodoferax sp. | reverse complement strand
CGTCATCAGATTGGCCCGGTCCACCAGCAGTTCTGCCGCCGATCCCTCGTATCCCTTGCGCAGGTAGTTGCGGAATCCGTCTGAAGTGGGCTCCAGCACGGCGAACGAGTCCACATCGGTCTGCTCTTGCGAAGCATCGGTGCGTCCTGGCGAGAAGGGAACCACAACGTCTTGCCCGGCTTTCTTTGCAGCGGCCTCAACGGCTGCGCATCCGCCCAGCACGATCAAGTCAGCCAGCGAGACCTTTTTGCCGCCCGACTGGGCCGCATTGAAGTCCTTCTGAACCGCTTCCAGCTTCTCAAGCACCTTTGCCAGTTCGGCCGGTTGATTCACTTCCCAGAACTTCTGCGGAGCGAGGCGAATGCGCGCTCCGTTGGCGCCACCGCGCTTGTCGCTGCCGCGAAAGGTTGCCGCCGACGCCCAGGCCGTCGTGACCAGTTGCGAAATGGAGAGACCGGATGCGAGCACCTTGGCCTTCAGTGCAGCGATGTCCTGCTCACCGATCAAAGCATGGTCCACTGCTGGAACCGGGTCTTGCCACAGCAACTCTTCTTTGGGCACAAGCGGGCCAAGGTAGCGCGCGACCGGCCCCATGTCACGGTGCGTGAGCTTGTACCAGGCCCTGGCATAAGCGTCTGCAAATTCCTGTGGATTCTGGTGGAAGCGCCTGGAAATCTTCTCATAGGCCGGGTCCATCCGCAGCGACAGGTCGGTCGTGGCCATGAACGGCGCGTGCCGCTTCGATGGGTCGTGGGCATCAGGCACGGTGCCCGCGCCAGCGCCAGCTTTGGGCTTCCACTGGTGCGCGCCGGCCGGGCTCTTGGTCAGCTCCCACTCGTAGCCGAACAGGGTGTCGAAGTAGCTGTTGTCCCACTGGGTTGGCGTGGGGGTCCATGCGCCTTCCAGGCCGCTGGTGATGGTGTGGACGCCTTTGCCATTGCCAAGCGTGTTGATCCAGCCAAAACCTTGCTCCTCGATGTTGGCGCCCTCGGGCTCGGGTCCGACGTACTTCTCCGGGTCAGCGGCGCCATGGGTTTTGCCGAAGGTGTGGCCACCGGCACAAAGAGCCACGGTTTCCTCGTCGTTCATCGCCATGCGGGCAAATGTTTCGCGGATGTCGCGCGCTGCGGCGATAGGATCCGGGTTGCCATTGGGGCCTTGCGGATTCACGTAGATCAGGCCCATTTGAACGGCGCCCAGAGGGTTCTCAAGTTGACGGTCGCCGGTGTAGCGCTTGTCGCCAAGCCAGGTGTCCTCAGATCCCCAGTAAATGTCCTCGCCTGGCTCCCAGACGTCTTCGCGCCCACCGGCGAAACCGAAGGTCTTGAAGCCCATCGTATCCATCGCGACGGTGCCGGTCAGAACAATCAAATCAGCCCAGGAAATTTTGCGGCCATACTTTTGCTTGATCGGCCACAGCAGGCGGCGCGCCTTGTCGAGGTTGCCGTTATCAGGCCAGCTATTGAGCGGCGCAAATCGCTGTGTGCCGAAGCCCGAGCCACCGCGGCCGTCGCCAATTCGGTAGGTGCCCGCACTGTGCCAGGCCATGCGCACGAAGAACGGGCCGTAGTGGCCATAGTCCGCGGGCCACCAGTCCTGCGAATCCGTCATCAAAGCCGTGAGGTCTTTGACCACGGCGTGCAGGTCAAGGCTCTTGAACTCCTTGGCGTAATCGAAATCCTTGCCCATGGGATCGGACCGCTCGGAGTGCTGGTGCAAGATCTTCAGGTTCAGTTGATTGGGCCACCAGTCAGCGTTGCTTCGGGCTCCAGCGACTGTGGGTTTGAGAGCGGCATGTGGAAACGGGCATTTCATTTCAGCGGACATGGTTTTTTCCTTGGGTTGGTTTAGCGTTACATTGACTGTATGAACGTCAGAGCAATAAGTAAATTCAATTAGTTTTATTTTGATCATAGTTTTTTTGTATTTAAGGAATGCTCCATGTCGCGCTACCCCGCCCCTGAACTCAAAGACCTGCCCGATGACATCAAGGCAAAAGTGCTTGAAGTGCAGGAAAAAGCCGGTTTTGTGCCCAACGTATTCCTGGCGTTTGCGCGGCGCCCCGCCGAGTGGCGCGCGTTTTTTGCGTACCACGACGCGTTGATGCTGCCAGAGTCCGTCGGGCGCACCAGCAACCTCACCAAGGGCGACCGCGAGATGATCGTGACCGCCACCAGCGCTGCCAACAATTGCCTTTACTGCGTCGTGGCCCATGGCGCGATTTTGCGGATTTACGAGAAAAAACCGCTGGTCGCCGACCAGGTCGCCGTGAACTACCGCAAAGCGGATATCTCGCCGCGCCAGCGCGCCATGCTGGATTTTGCGATGAAAGTCTGCCTCAATTCTGATACGGTGAATGAGGCTGATTTTGCGCCTCTTCACGCGCACGGCTTTGACGACGAGGATGCGTGGGACATTGCCGCCATCACCGCATTTTTTGGCCTCTCCAACCGGATGGCCTCGTTCAGCAGCATGATGCCGAACCCCGAGTTTTACACCATGGGGCGCCAGCCGAAGGCAAAATGAGGCACCGGGTTTTATTGCAATTTTGACTGCAACTTTGGCTGGATTTTTCGAAAAAACTTAACCCACAGGTTAATTTTTACCTCAAAAATGCCTCAAAATTGCCGAATTACCAATAAAATAAGCGCCTAGCCCTCGTATTTATTAACTTGTTTGCTATTTTAAATATAGCAAATATCAACCAACCGAAACAACTTCATGACCAGCCCTTCAAGTCACCCTTCACCACGGCTTGCAAGCCTTGCTTTGTGGGTGTTGAGTCTGGCGACCGCGCTGCCCGCCGGTCTTTTTGCACAGGCGGTTGCGCCCTCCAGTCCGGCTGGCGCTGCCGAGCCGGTTGCCGCCGTGCCGAACGCCTTGACCAACTCGGTGGTGAAGGTGTTTGCCACATCACGCGCACCTGACACCTTCAAGCCCTGGGCCAAACAGTCGCCACAGGACTCAACCGGTTCGGGTGTGGTGATCAACGGCAACCGCATTTTGACCAATGCACACGTGGTGTCGTATGCCTCGCAGGTGCAGGTGCAGGCCAACGGCTCGGGCGACAAAATCACCGCCACGGTGGTCGCCATTGCGCCGGGCATCGATCTGGCCGTGCTCAAGCTTGAGGACGAATCGTTCTTTCGCGCGCACCCGCCCATGGCCCGCGCCAACACCTTGCCCGAAGTCAAAGACGCTGTGCTGGCCTACGGTTTTCCCACCGGCGGCACGTCGATGTCCATCACCAAAGGCATCGTGTCGCGCATTGAATACGCCGCCTACAACTTTCCGGTGTCGGGCCTGCGCATCCAGATCGATGCCGCCATCAACGCCGGCAACAGCGGCGGCCCGGCCATTGCGGGTGACAAGATGATTGGCCTGGCCTACAGCCGGCTGAACAATGCGCAGAACATCGGCTACATCATCCCCAACGAGGAGATCGAGCTGTTCCTGGCCGATGTGGCGGACGGCCGCTTTGACGGCAAGCCCACCTTGCACGACGAGATGCAGACGCTGGAAAACCCGGCATTGCGCGCCTTCCTCAAGCTGGACCGCAACGTCAAGGGCATCGTGATCCACCAGCCGTTTCGTACCGATGCCGACTACCCGCTGAAAAAGTGGGATGTCATCACCCACGTAGGCGATACGCCGGTGGACGACCAGGGCATGGTGCGGGCCGGGCCGGAGCTGCGCCTGAACATGCGCTATGCCGTGCAGAAACAGGCCAAAAATGGCGCCGTTCCCATCACCATCATGCGAGAAGGGAAACCCGTCAAATTGACCATGCCGCTGCTCACCGACCGCCCTTTGCTGATACCTGACCTCAAGGGCGAATACCCGCCCTATTTTGTCTACGGGCCGATGGTTTTCTCCAAGGCGACGATCCAGTTCTCCTCCTTCATGAATAACAACGCCAACACCATGTCAGCCTTCAGCATTGTGCGCAGCCCGCTGGTCACTGCACGTGGCGACGCGCCCAGCCCCGAGCGCGAAGAGCTGGTGGTGATCTCGTCACCCTTCTTCCCGCACAAGCTGTCCACGGGTTATTCCAACGCGACGGCGTCAGTGATCCAGTCAGTCAACGGCATCCCCATCCGCAGCCTGAACCACATGGTCGGCCTGCTGCGAGACATGAAAGATGAGTTCGTCACCTTCGTTGCCGACAACCGGGGCGGCGAGACGCTGGTGTTCCGTCACAAGGACATGGTCGCAGCCGTGGAAGACATTCTGGGCGACAACGGTGTGCGCTCGCAAGGCTCACCCGAGGTGATGAGCGTCTGGCAAAAGAAGGCCGGGCAATAGAGCCGCCCTGCCCCGCCAGACATCCGGGGCGAGTCAGCTCACGATTTGCCGCATCCAGTCAGGCAAGGCCGCCGCCTTTTGGGTTGGAAAATCCACCCAGATCGTCGTAGCGCCGCCGGCTGCATGGATCACCCCCGGCTGGTCCACCCGCTCCATCGTGGCCCAGCTCTCAAACGTGGTGCGACCCGGCTCGCTGACATACATCTTGATGCGCACATCGCCCGGGTACTCCAGCTGTTTGTAGAAGTTGCAGAACGCGTTGACGATGACCGGGCCCTCGCCATCAACCTTGGGAATGGCGTTGATGGAATTCATCCAGTCGATGCGGCAAGTTTCCATGTAGCGAAAATAGCTTGTGTTGTTGAGGTGTTTCATGGCGTCCATGTCACCCCAGCGAATCGGGATGAGCATGTCGTAAACCAATTTCTTTTTTTCTGGAATTTCAATTTTCATGGGGGTGCCTTATTGCCTGAGAGGCATATTGCCATTGTCATTGATGGGCCTTGATGCTGGCCAGAATACCCAGCAGAAACAGCACGCAGGCGCTGATCTGCAAAAAGCCGGGCCATTGCTGATCCCATGCATAAGAATAAACCAGCGCAAAGATCGTTTCGCTCACGATCAACTGGCCGCACAGGCTGGCGCTCAGGCGCTGGCTGGCGATGTTCCACAGAATGGTGGCAACCCAGGCCGAACCGACCCCTGTGCTGATGCAGATAAAAACCAGCCATGATCGGTTCTCAAGCGCCAGCAGGGTTGTGGCATCTGATCCTGCGATCCACCACATCGCGAACGCACCGGCGCCGGTGGCCACGCCAAGCCAGTTGGCCCAGTCGGTGGCGTTGACGTCCGGGTGACGCTTCAGCCAAGCCGAGTTCATCAGGCCAAACACCGTCCAGCTGACCATTGCGGCCACGACCCATGCGATGCCGCGCCAATAGTGGGCATTGGCGTCTGGATTGTGTTCAGCGCCCACCACCGCCTGCGCATTGAAATTCGCCATCACCATCAAAGCCAGGCCAGCCGAAGTCAGCACCAGCCCAGGCACGAGTGATTTCCAGTTCAGGCCCTCGGGTTTGCCAAGCAGCATCATCCAGATCGGAATGGTGCCAATGATCAGCGCGGGCAGTTCGGTCCCGGAATCTTGGATGGCCAACGCGAGCAGCAAGTAATAGCCGGTGAATCCCAGCGCACTCATGCCCAATGCCGCCATGGCTTGCTGCAAATTCGGTAGCTTTCGGCTGCGCAATGTCAGCAGGATCGCCACGGCAGAAGCGGCTCCAAAGCTGATGAATCGCCCCGCCGTCAGGTCGACCGAAGAAAGCCCGGGTGTCATGCGCGGCGCTACGAACACCAGGCCCCACAACGCACCTGCGGCCAGACCGGCCAGAATTCCGCTCAGCAATTTACGAGGCAATTTTTGGCTTCGCCGCTCTTCGAGAACACCGGGCCGCCCCTAGAAAAATTAGCCCCCTCGGGGGGCAGCGCAGCACACGGAGTGGCAAGCGTGGGGGCCATTTCAGGCCCCGAAGCCGTCGTCCGCTGATATCACCGCGCCGTTGATGAAATGGCTCTGGTCCGAGCACAGCATCACCAGCAGTGCATCCAGATCCTGCGGCTGCCCGACACGTTTGCGCGGCAGCATCTGCACCAGCTTCTGGCCCTGCTCGGTTTTCCAATGCTGGTGGTTGATCTCGGTGTCAATGTAGCCGGGGCAGATGGCGTTGACATTGATGCCGAACTTGCCCCATTCCAGCGCCATGGCCTTGGTCATTTGAATGACGGCCGCTTTGCTCATGCAGTACACGCCGATTTGCGGCAACACCTTGAGCCCGGCCATGGAGGCAATGTTGATGATGCGCCCGCCGGTGTAGTTGCCGGGCGCCGAGCCTTTGGCGCGCGCCAGCATGCGTTTGCCCACTTCTTGCGCCACGAAGAAGGCACCTTTGACATTGGTGTTGAAGGTGAAGTCGAAATCTTCCACCGCCACATCCTGAATGCGCTGTGTGGTGCTCACGCCCGAGTTGTTGACCAGAATGTCGATGGAACCGACCTCGGTTTCGGCGCGTGCGATGGCGGCCTTGATGGAGGCCTGGTCTGTGACGTCCAGCTCAATCACATGCGCGTCACCGCCCTCGCCTGTAATCTGCGCGCGCAGTTCCTTGAGTTTTTCAACCCGCCGGCTGGCCAGCACCACGGCGGCGCCTGCGCGAGACAAGACCCGCGCAAATTGCGCGCCCAAACCACCCGAGGCACCTGTAATGAAAGCCACCCGCCCCGAAAGATCAATGCTGTACGCCATTTAGAGAGACTCCACGAAAGATTTGTATGGCGACCATTGTGACAGCGCAGCCCCGGGGCAACGCATAAAATCCGCACACCCAGAGCCAAACTCATTACCAGCGAGCACCCCATGACCACCGAAGAAATCCTGGCCCGGCACGGCCCCCGAGAAGCCATGCAATACGACGTGGTCGTGGTCGGTGGTGGCCCGGGTGGTTTAGCCACGGCGATCCGGCTCAAACAGCTTGCC